>JANYKF010000093.1 GCA_025361665.1 Clostridiaceae bacterium | reverse complement strand
TGAAGGCACATTTTGTGCCTTCAACACACCAAATCACGTGATTCGGTGCCATCTGGCGGCATTTGCCGCCGGATGCATGCAAGTTGCAAAATGCAACTTGCATGAAAAAGTCGAAAATCGACTTTTTGCACGAGAATCAAGGATGATATGATATCATTGGCGTAAAAGAATAGAAATCCAGGTTGCACGAACACTTGCTTCGCGAACCTATGAACATGCTGATTCGGAAACCTCCGGGAATGCTGCTTCGGAAGCCTCCGAAGGTGTCGAAATGGAGAGAGCCCTTATGACAAGAAAAGAGAATTTCCTGAAGACAATCAGATTTGATAGTCCTGATCATGTGCCTTTCGGGGATGAAAATGCCATTGTTTCATTTAGCTTCGAGGAAATCATCAAGCAAGAGAACTGGACAGATCGCTGGGGGATTGACTGGAAAAAGGAACTGGATGGAACGGTTCCTTTCCCAAAAGGAAATCCTTTGGCTGATCTTGAAAAAGTCAAGGATTACAAATTTCCAAATCCCGAAACGCTCCAATTGAGTGAAAATACCAGAAACATCCTGGAGCATGTTGATAAAAGCAATGTGATTCTATCCGGAAACATGTCCTACCTGTTGTTTGAGAGGGCATGGGCCCTGACCGGGCTGGAACCATTCATGATGGATTTATACGACTATCCGGATGAAGTGAAATATCTCCTTCATGAAATCGCAAAATATGCAAAAAAGGTATTTCTGCGCTATGTGGATCTGGGAGCGGATATGATTGGATTTTCGGAAGACCTGGGTTCGCAGAGAGCCCTCATGATATCGCCTGTTGTCTTTAAGGAGTTCCTGCTGCCTGAGTATGATTTCATATTTGGCGATCTTGTAAAAAATGGCATCCTCATCCATTTTCACAGCTGTGGCTGTGTCGATGCGATTGCAGGTGACTTGGCCGAAATCGGGGTTTCCATCTTGAATCCGGTTCAGGCGAAAGCCAATGACTTAAACAAGCTGAAAAAGGATACATATGGAAAAATGGCTTTGAATGGTGCCGTCGATACGGCGACAATCCTCTTGGGAACACCCGCAGATGTCAGAAATGAAGTGATAAGGGTGATGAAGATATTGAAGCCGGGTGGAGGTTATATCTGCGCACCAGATCAATATTTTCCGAATTTCCCGCAGGAAAACATGGACATGCTTAAGAAAACAGCGAAAGAGTTTGGAAAATATTGAATCCACTTACATATCGATTGGAGGAAGAATCCATGAATTTCAAACCAATCAATCTCAGGGTGAATTACGGGCGTCTGGCCGGCAGTCTGTCTTCCCGCGTTGTCGATGCGCAAAACCCGGTGCTTTCATGGGGTGCCCTGCACAGCATGAACGGCCGCAGCCAATCCGCCTGCAGGATTACTGTTTGGGATGACGATGGCATGCTATGGGACACCGGTTGGAGTGAACAGTCCAAACAGGAAATCCTTTATGAGGGGACGCCCTTTCAGCCGGGCAGCGCCGTCCATTGGTCTGTCCGGCTCAAGGACGACCAGGCCGAACTGAGTGAAACAGTGTCCGAGGCATTCTGTGTCGGGGCGCTGGGGCAATGGCAGCCGGTATGGATAGCCGCCGCCAAAGACGAACCCGGTCAGGCAGCGTACTTTCACAAATCATTCACGCTGGACAAGGAAGTCAAATCGGCAACGCTGTTTGTTTGCGGAATTGGTTATCAAAAAGTCCGGATCAACGCGTCAGAGGCAGACGAGGCCCTGCTGCAGCCCGTTACCTCTGATTATTCGACAGGCTGCTATTATGTCACGATTCCTTGCATGTCCCCGTTGTTGAAACGCGGTGAAAACACATTGGCCGTGGAACTGGGAGACGGATGGCGCAGAAGCAAAAGCGATATCCCCAAGCACTTCGCTCCGCGGACATTGCCATTTGAAGGCATTCCCCAGCTTGCCGCGCGTCTGCTGATCCACTTTGCTGACGGAACCTCCGCACACGTCGACAGTGATGCCTCCTGGCATTCCGGGCAAGGCGCCATCACCAGCAACGATCTCTTCCAAGGCGAAACGTTCGATGCAAGGAAACATGACCTGCACTGGAATGATCCGCAGGTTCCTGCCGGCTTCAAAAATGCGATTGTAGTGGAAACCCCGTGCAAATCCCTTCGGGCACAGGTGCTCGAGCCAATTCTGGAACAAAGGGAATACAAAGCGGTCACGATATCCAGCCCCCGGGAAGACGTCCGCATTTTCGACTTCGGCCAGAACATCGCGGGCGTATGCAGGGTGAGGATCCCCTGCGGCATCTGCGAGGGGCAGACGATCACAATCCGGCATGCGGAAATCCTGGACGAAGACGGCATGCTGAATACGGCTCCGCTCCGGAGCGCGAAAGCTACCGATGTCTATATTGCGAGCGGCGATGACAGAGACCTGGTTCTCTGGCAGCCACAGTTCACCTACCATGGATTCCGCTATGCGGAGGTTGTCGGCTGGCCGGGCATACCGCAAGCGGACGACATCACGGCAATCGCGTTCTACACCGACATCGACAAGGACAGCTATTTCCGCTGCGGCAGCCCGATTGCGAACGAACTCCACCGAATGGTCGTCCAGACGGAACGGGCGAACCTCCACGGCATCGCGACCGACTGTCCGCAGCGAGATGAACGCATGGGCTGGATGAACGATGCGACGGTGCGCTTTGAAGAAATATCGTATAATTTCGAGACGGGCAGACTGTTTCCCAAGATCATCATGGATATCATCGATACCCAGGGCGAGGATGGTGCAATCACCTGCACGGCACCATACGTGTTCGGGTCTCGTCCGGCCGATCCGGTCTGCTCCTCATTTTTGGTGGCGGGAGCCCAGGCGCTGCTCCACACCGGCAACCGCAAACTCATCGCGGAGACCTATGGCGCCTTCCGGAAGTGGAACGAGTGCCTGATCCGGCATTCCAGCAACCATATCGTGAATTTCAGCTATTATGGCGACTGGGCCGGACCGCAGGATTCATGCATTGACGATTCCCCTTGTTCGGCTGTCACGCCGGGCCTGCTGATGTCCACCGGCTATTGTTATTACAATGCCTGCCAGCTTTCCAGGTTCGCCGTGCTATTGGGAGACACTCAGGAGGCCGCGGCGCAGAAAACAATCGCGGAGGAAATCCGTCAGGCTTTCCTCGCAAAATGGTGGGATGAAAGCACGGCTGCAGTCGCCACCGGCTCGCAGGCCTGTCAGGCTTTCGCACTCTGGCTGGGCATCCTTCCCGAGTCATCCCGGGCGAAAGCGGCAAAAGTGATGAAGGATGACGTCGAAAGCCGCGGATTCCGCATCACGACGGGAAACCTGTGCACGCGTTACCTGCTGGACATGCTTTGCGAATATGGTTATGCAGATACGGCATGGAAG
>JANYKF010000055.1 GCA_025361665.1 Clostridiaceae bacterium | reverse complement strand
GCCGTCCCCACGACTACAGAAGAATTCAAGAACGTTTTGATGGCATTCAAAACGAAGGACCCGAATGGAAACGGCAAAGCGGATGAAATCCCGTTGACCGGTGCCATCAAGACATGGGCTGGCGAACCATACCTGAACCTTTTGAACGCGTTCGATTATTTTGACATGACCTTGCTGAAGCTCAAGGATGGCAAAATCACATTCACGGCAAATACAGATGGTTTCAAGGAAGGTCTCAAGTACATTGCGGACCTGTATAAATCCGGCTTGATCGATCCGGCCTCCCTCACGCAGAACGACCAGCAGATGGCCGCCATCGGCAACAACAAGGACATTGCCATCGTGGGTGCCGCCACTTGCGGTCACATCGGCATGCTCGTGGGCGTGAATGAAGTCGCGAGATGTGCACAATATGACAACATCCTGCCTTTGAAAGGTTCCAACGGATACCAGGGCATCCCCTATGCCAAAATCGTACGGCTCAGTGGCGCTAATTTCGCCATCACCGACAAATGCAAGAACCCGGATATCGCCATGAAGTGGGCCGACCTGTTCTGCAATGAAGATGTCACCGTCCGTTCCCAGGTCGGCATCAAAGGCAAGCAATGGGACACGGCTGATGCCGGCACACTTGGCATGGATGGCAAAACACCTGCCACACGCAAATATCTTACCTTCACAACCAGTGGCGAAGTTGCCAAGCAAAACGACTGCTGGGGCTGGACTCTGAGATTGCTCGAGCCAAACTGGAAGGGAACATTCCAGGTGCAGGGCGATATCAATGATCCGACAAATTATGAAGCCAAGCTGTATCGTGACACGATCAAGCTCCTTCCGCTCGCGGCAAATGTAGATCAGATGCCTCCCTTCTTCCTGAATGAAGCGGACTCCGCCAAAATCAGCCAAATCCAGACGGCCTTGACCGACTATGTCACGGCTTCCATCGTCGAATTCATCACCGGCAAAAAGAATGTTGACAATGATTGGGCCACATACACCGCGGGCTTGACCAAACTTCAGTTTGAAGAATATGTAAAACTCAACCAGTCTGCCGTTGACGCTCTGGCAAAATAAGTCCTGACATTTCGACGGGCTGCTGCAAAACAGGATGATTGGTTTTGCAGCAGCCCTTTTCAATGGCCGACAGGCTGAAACGCTTCTTGGAAGGCTCTGGAATCCAACATGTCGGAAACATGAAAAAGGAGGACTTTGTCATGGATAACAACAAAATGGCAGAAAACAACGAAAAGAAAACCTGGTGGAGCGAAAGCAGGTTCGGCATGTTTATCCACTGGGGTATCTATAGCCTGAAAGCCAAAGGCGAATGGGTCATGTACCAGGATCGCATTCCGGTGAAGGAATACGAGAAGCTTGCAGGCGAGTTCAATCCTGTTTTTTTTGATGCTGAAGCATGGGTCCTGCTTGCAAAAAATGCTGGCATGAAGTATATCATCATCACCGCCAAGCATCATGATGGTTTTTCCATGTTCAAAACGGACGTTGACCGCTATAACATCGTAGACGGCACGCCATACGGCAAGGACGTAATGGCGGAACTCGCCAAAGCCTGCGAAAAGAATGGCATCCGCCTTTGCTTCTACTATTCCCATGTACGCGAATGGCGCCACCCGCATGCACAGAGCCTGGAAATGAAGAACCCATTCATATATGGGAATTATGGAAATTTTTGGGACTACCCTGATGAGACCAAGAAGAATCTGCAGGTCTATCTGGATGAGTTTGACAAGCCGCAGATCAAGGAATTGTTGACGCAATACGGTCCGATTGGCGTCATCTGGTTCGATACACCATCATTGATAAGGCCTGACCAGGCGCAGGAAATGATTGACCTGGTCAGGAGCATGCAACCGGAATGCCTGGTCAACAGCCGGGTGGGGGATTTTGTCGATACGGACTATTTCAGCCTGGGCGATGATCAGGTGCCTGAGTATAACAATGGCGTTGATTTTGAAACGCCGATGACAATTTGCCACGCCTGGGGTTACAACAATATGCCGAACAACAAGTACCGCGACGTGAAGGAACTGCTGCACCAACTCGTCGATATCGTAAGTCTTGGCGGCAACTATCTGCTGAACGTGGGACCTGACCCGACAGGCGTGATCCCCCCTGAGGCTCAGGAAAGACTCAAAGGAATCGGCGATTGGATGCAAGTGAACGGCGAAGCCATCCACGGCACGAAGGCTTCGCCTTTCCCTGCAAAGCCGTCCTGGGGCAAAATCACAGCCAAGGATGAAACGCTGTACCTGCATGTTTATCAATGGAACGAGATCATTACTTTGACCGGCATAAAGAGCAAAGTAAAGGGTGTCACGCTTCTCGCCGACTCCGGCAGGAAGATTGCCTGGTCCCAGAAACCCTGCGGGTCATTGGGATATGACAGGCTTACCGTACATGTGCCAGGCGATGCACCGGATCCCGACGTGAGCGTCATAAAGGTGGAATTCGAAGCACCGATGCAAGTGGAAACTAGAATCATAGAGGATGATTCCGGAGCCATTCAACTCTCGGCATGCCTTTCCACAATGCACTCCAGTGGTGATAAGCCGAAAGCGGAATTCAACATCACCGGCATCGTTCAAAGATGGTTCTCCGCCGATGACTGGTTCGGTTGGGAATTCCTTTGCGAGCACCCCGGTGAATTCGACGTGACGGTCACGGCTACCTCCAACTTCAATGGCGTATGGGATTTCGGTCATGAGCTTTCAGTGCAATACAACGGCCAAGAGAACCAATTTACAGTCATGGATGATGGAACACCAACTGCCGGGTATCAAAAGCGTTCATACCAGGCCGGCAAAATCCGCATCGGTCAACCGGGGACGCACCACATTGCCGTCAAGGCATCCAGCCTGTCAAAAACCAATGGGCAGGGGTTCACGATGTCAATGGTGAAACTGCAGCCTTCCAGGACATAAATGAAACGGGGTATCGGGTATGGAAGCAAACGGAAATATGGCCTGGTGGAGGGAAAGCAGATTTGGAATGTTTATCCACTGGGGCATCTACAGCCTGAAAGCCAGGGGTGAATGGGCTATGTACAGCGAACGCATTCCGGTGAAGGAATACGAGGAGCTGGCCGGACAATTCAACCCCGTGTGGTATGACCCTGATGAATGGGTGAGGCTGGCGAAAGACACGGGGATGAAATATATCGTCATTACCGCCAAGCACCATGACGGTTTTTCGATGTTCAAGACGGAAGTTGACCGTTATAACATCGTGGACGCCACGCCATACGGCAAAGACGTGATGACCGGGCTAGCCAAAGCCTGCGAAAAGCACGGCGTACGCCTTTGCTTCTACTATTCCCATGTGCGCGAATGGCGGCACCCGTACGCACCGAGCCTGGAAATGAGAACCCCTTTCATGTATGGTAACTATGGCAATTTCTGGGATTATCCCGACGAAGCCAAGAAGAACCTGCAGGTTTATATCGATGAATTCGACAAGCCGCAGCTCAAAGAATTGCTGACACAATACGGCCCGATCGGCATCATCTGGTTTGACACACCCAGCCTGATTCGGCCGGACCAGGCGCAGGAACTGATCGACGTCGTCAAAAGCACGCAGCCGGATTGCCTGGTCAACAGCAGGGTCGGGAGATTCGTCCAGCCGGATTATTACAGCCTGGGCGACGATGAGGTACCGCAATTCAACGCGGGCGTCGACTTTGAAACGCCGATGACGATCTGCCATGCCTGGGGCTACAACAACATGCCCGACAATAAGTACCGCGAGGTAAATGAACTGCTCCGCCAACTCGTCGATATCGTAAGTCTTGGCGGCAACTATCTGCTGAACGTAGGGCCCGACCCGACAGGCGTCATCCCCCCGGAGGCGCAGGAAAGGCTCAAAGGAATCGGTGACTGGATGAAGGTGAACGGCGAAGCCATCCACGGCACCAAGGCTTCACCCTTCCCCGCGAAGCCGTCCTGGGGCAAAATCACGGCCAAGGATGACACGCTGTACCTGCATGTTTATCAATGGAGCGGGGATATTTCGCTGACAGGATTCAAGAGCAAGGTAACAGCTGTCAAGCTGCTCGCCGATCCCGGAAGAGCCGCCACCTGGTCTCAGGAACCCTGCGGGTCATTGGGGTATGACAGGCTTACCGTCCATCTGCCCGGCAATGCACCGGATCCCTGCGTGAGTGTAATCAAAGTGCAATTTGAAACACCCATGGAATTGGAAACAAGGATCATAGAGGATGATACCGGGACCATTCAGCTTCCGGCATGCCTTTCCACGATGCACTCCAGCGGCGCTCAGACGCAAGCAGAAATCAATATCACCGGCATCGTGCAAAGATGGTTCTCCACCGACGATTGGTTCAGCTGGGAATTTCTTTGTGAGCGGCCCGGGTTGTTCGACGTCACGGTTTCGGCCAGCACCGGTCCCAAAGCGCTGTGGGACTTTGGACACCAGGTTGCTGTTGCATTCGGCAGTCAAATCAATACCGCCGGGATTTCTGATGCGGGCATCCCCACCGAAAGGTTTCAGAAACGGACATTCCAAGCCGGCAAACTCCGCATAGATGAAGCAGGGCAGTACCATATTTCGATCAAGGCTTCCTATCTGGTTCGTACCAACGGGCAGGGGTTCACCATGTCGATGGTGAAACTGGAGCCGTCAAAGCAATAAGGCCGGACCGGATTGGAAAAAAGGAAAGCAAATGGGAATAAGCGATTGGAGATCAGGCTTTGCCTGGTTTACATCACCATATGTCCATGACAAGGCCTGGCCATCATGACTACAACCAGGCGATTGTGGAAGATGAATATGCTGAAAGCAGGAACAAGCATGGAGAAGTATATTTTGGAAGCGGCGCAGGTCAGACCTTCCAGCCGGCAGCTGGCCTGGCAGAAAACGGAGTTCTATGCGTTCGTCCATTTCAGCCCGAATACGTTTACGAATCTGGAGTGGGGCCTGGGCAACGAAGACCCAGGCATATTCAACCCCACGGAGCTGGATGCCCGACAGTGGGTGGAGGCCTGCAAGCTTGCCGGAATGCGGGGCCTAATCCTGACCTGCAAACACCACGATGGATTCTGCCTGTGGCCGAGTAAACTTACTGACCATTCGGTGAAGAGAAGTCCCTGGAAGGATGGGCGAGGAGACGTCGTGCGCGAGGTATCCGATGCCTGCCGGGAGGGCGGGATTCAGTTCGGCGTCTACCTTTCTCCCTGGGACAGGCACGAGAATACCTACGGAGACTCTCCCGCGTACAACCGCTACTTCATCGGACAGCTCAAAGAACTTTTGACTGATTATGGGCCGATCTTCAGCGTCTGGTTCGACGGGGCGTGCGGCGAAGGCCCCAACGGCAAGCGTCAGGTGTACGACTGGGATGCCTATTATGAGACAATACGCGAGTTGCAGCCGGACGCATGCATCAGTGTTTGCGGGCCGGACGCACGCTGGTGCGGCAACGAGGCCGGGCACTGCCGGACAAGTGAGTGGAGCGTCGTACCTGAAACGTTGCTGGATATGGAAAAGATACAGGAAAAGTCGCAAAAGGTCGATGACGGGGAGTTTTCCAGGCGCATGACCAGCTCTGACGAGGACCTGGGGAGCCGCGAGGCAATCCGGAATGCCGGAAAGCTTGCCTGGTATCCAGCCGAGGTCAACACGTCCATCCGTCCAGGCTGGTTCTATCACGCGCAGGAAGACAACTGCGTCAGGCCACTCGACGAGTTGCTGCACATCTACTATTCCTCCGTGGGCGGCAACGCGACGTTCCTGCTGAACATTCCACCGGATAGGCGCGGGCTTTTTCACGAGAACGATGTGGCAAGGCTTCGGGAGATCGGGGAACACTTTCACGCCGCATTCAAGGAAGACCTTGCTCGGGATGCTGAAGCTTTCGCTTCCGAATCGCTGGATGAAACTCACTCCCCGGGGAACCTGCTTAACCAGGGCAAGTATACCTTCTGGAGGCCAAAGGATGGGACGGAAGCGGCCGAGATCATCATACGGTTTGGTTCCGTCCGGTCGTTTGACAGGGTCGTCCTCCAGGAGCACATCGCGTCATCCGGCCAAAGGATCGAGCTGTTTACGCTGGAATACGAGGAAGCCGGATGTTGGAGGCCATTCTACCACGGGACTGTCGTGGGATACAAGAAAATCTGCCTTTTCGATACGAAGAGATCAGGGGCAATTCGGCTGAAAATTGAGCAGTCAAGGTGGTATCCGACGATTTCCCATATCGGCGTATACTAAACAATACTGGATTGGCTATGAGAGGACACATTATTGAAAATGCAAATGAGAAAAATGCCTGGTGGAGAGTCGTGTTTTCATTGAAGATCCATGCATGAATAAGGCAAAATATTGAGGTGCGTCCATGGAGCATCCTTTTCACTTACGTTACAATACCCCTGCAGACTCCTGGCATGATGCGATGCCGCTGGGCAATGGCAGGCTCGGTGCGATGGCCTATGGTCACACTGCCTTTGAGCGTTGACAGGAACCATATGAGCAAGTGAGGTAGGAATATGATCACATCCATCGAGCGTTTTCCAGAGTATCTGCTGCTTAGTTCCGAAGATGGACATTTGCGTCTGGAGCCGTGTTCGCTATCCACCGTGCATGTGACCTATACGCAGCGTGCAGCGTTTTCTCAAATCCCAAGCCGTATCGTGCTGCCGGACTGCAGGGTGCCGGTTGCCTGGGATGCGCAGGAAACGGAGAGGGAGGTCATCCTCTCGATGGAGTCGCTGCAAGTCCGGGTAGAGCGGCAGACCGGCTCAATGTCATATTGGGATGCGCAGGGAAACCTGCTCACAAAGGAGCCCTCACGCGGTGGTCGGACGCTGGAGGAAATCGACGTCGTCAGGATGGCATATGATTCCATGACCGAGGTTGAGACTGCCGGCGGTATCGACGGAATCAGGGCTACCGTTCGTGGAGCCAGATCCGTCACTGACCGGAAAGCGTACCACGCAAAGCTGGAGTTCGAGTGGGTCGGGGACGAGGCGCTGTATGGCCTCGGTTCTCACGAAGAAGGGATGATGAACCTCCGGGGGCAGCACCAATACCTGTACCAGCAGAACATGAAGTCCGTTGTGCCGGTCATGCTCTCCACAAAAGGGTACGGCATACTGCTGGACTGCCAGTCGCTCATGACGTTCCACGACGACGCGTTCGGCTCCTATCTGTGGTGTGACGTCGTCGAGGAGCTGGATTATTATATCCTGTACGGCCCCGGCTTCGATGACATCATCCGTGGATATCGCGCACTTACCGGTCCCACTCCGATGCTGCCGAGATGGGCGTTCGGATACATGCAGAGCAAGGAACGCTACAAGACACGGGACGAACTGCTTGCAATCGTGCAGGAGTACCGCATGCGCGGCATCCCGATTGATACCGTGGTCCTTGACTGGAAGTCCTGGCAAGGCGACCTGTGGGGGCAGAAGACGCTGGACCCGGAGCGCTTTCCGGACCCGGACGGCTTGACGGAAAAACTCCATGAGATGAATGTGAAGCTCATGATCTCAATCTGGCCGAACATGGCAGCCGGGGGAGACAACAACCGCGAGTTCATGGAGCACGGGCTGATGCTGGGCAACCAAACGCACTACGATCCGTTCAGGCCAGAGGGCCGGGAACTCTACTGGAAGCAGGCGAATGAGGGCCTTTTCAGCCATGGGATCGATGCCTGGTGGTGCGATTGCTCGGAGCCGTTTGAGGCGGACTGGCGCGGAGCGGTAAAGCCCGAGCCGGAAGAGAGGATGCGCATCAATACGGGAGAGTCGAAAAAATTCCTTGATCCGGGGGAAATCAACGCGTATTCGCTGCTACATGCCCAGGGTGTCTACGAAGGGCAAAGGAGTACGACGGAGCGCAAGCGTGTCGTGAACCTGACGCGGTCCTCCTACGCAGGGCAGCACCGATATGCCACGATTACATGGTCTGGCGACACCGCCGC
>JANYKF010000016.1 GCA_025361665.1 Clostridiaceae bacterium | reverse complement strand
TCCCCCTGGAGCAGTTCGCTGGATTTCTGCTGAACAAGCCGGCTAAAACTTCCGGAACAAGCCGATGACCTTTCCGAGGATGGTCACGCCATCAGGACACAGGATGGGTTCAAAGGCGGGGTTCTCGGGCTGCAGGCGGATTACGGTCTTGTCTTTATAGAATGTCTTCACAGTGGCCTCTTCCCCGACCAGCGCGGCAACGATGTCGCCGTTTAGCGCCGTGGGCTGCTGTTTGACCATGATGAAGTCGCCATCCAGGATGCCGGCGTTGATCATGCTGTCTCCTCGAACCTTCAGCATGAAGACTGTGCCATTTTCAAGGTAATGGACGGGCACCGGAAACGTATCCTCTATGTTTTCCACGGCCAGTATGGGCTGACCCGCGGCAATGCGGCCCAGAATGGGAATATTCTCGATTTCCTGGTTGGCGATGTAGCCTTCCGTGGACCGCGTGCCTTCCTCCATGATGCGCAAGGCCCGTGGCTTATCCACATCCTTTTGGATTTGGCCCTCTTCTTCCAGCCATTTCAGATAGGCATGAACGGAGGATGTGGACTTGAAACCGACTGCTTTGCAGATTTCGCGCACGGAGGGGGGATAACCCTTCTCCAGCAGGTGCCGATTCATGAAGTCCAGTATTTTCTGCTGTTTTCCCAAATCACGGTGACGCATGATTATACCCCCCATTCTGCAGAATGCACACAACTCCACATCACAGATGCAGGCTGTCAAAGCCATTATAAATTGACGCTGAAAAAAAGTCAAACAAATGTTCGAAAAAGAATTGACAAGAGAACGTGCGTTCTTGTATAATGCTATTAAAAGAACTGATGTTCAAGGGGGGTGCGTGTCATGACGTATCGGCTTCATTTGAAAAACAGGAAAAGATTCTTCTTTCTGATGGCCATGCTGGGGTTCGTTATCGTCCTGCTATCATCCGTCATCTCCGCGGGTGCATCCACCACTTCGGAAGTGCGTACCGAACTGCTCGTTGTGAGTTCTGGAGACACTCTTTGGGATATTGCAGCGGAACACAGTACAAAAGGGGATATCCGCAATTACATCTCGGATGTGAAGAAAATGAACCAGATGGAAAATGGCACCATCTATGCGGGTCAGAGTCTGCTTCTGCCAGTCAAGTGAAAGCGGCAGTCGTTGCCTTTCATGTACCCTGGAGACCGGAACTTGTTGCTGCCAGTGAGGCGCATGGCAACAGTCGGTACCTTTCATGCAACCAATGGACCGGAGCTTGTTGCTGCCAGTGAGGCATCAGGCAACATGCAGGATGTCAGAGACATCCTGCATAAAAACTCACAAAAGTGAGTTTTTACACCGGAATCAAGTATGGATGGGGCTGTTTCGAAAGAGACAGTCCTTTTTCCATAACTTGCCTTATTTCAGACCGGAACAACACCTGAATACCCATGCCGCATCAGGCAGCGCACACATGAATGCAAGAGCGGCTTCGTCGCATTTGCATACCAATCGCGTCCCCTATGTTTTCCGGCCGAATCCTGTGGTAAGATACAGTCATTATGGCAAGCGTTTCGAATTGAGGTGGGTGTATGGTTCTCAAGCAAGTTTCCGTTTTCCTGGAGAACAAGTCCGGTCGTTTGGCTGAAGTCGCAAAAGTCATGGGCGACAACGACATTGACATCAGTGCCCTTTCCATTGCGGATACAACGGATTTTGGCATTTTGCGGCTGATTGTGAACAAGCCGGACAAGGCGGTCCGCGCACTGGACGAAAATGGTTTCACCGTTGGAACAACGGATGTCATCGGCATCACCGTTGAAGACCATCCGGGCGGCCTGGCGGCTGCATTGTCCACGCTCGAAGCGGCAAAAGTGGATATCGAATACATGTATGCATTCATCGGAAACAAGTCTTCCGGAAGGGCCATGGTCATTCTTCGGGTGGAGGATCCTGTTTCAGCCATCGAAACGCTGAAGGCGAACGGCATCGATGTCCTGCCTTCTGCGGATGTCTACAGGCTTTGATTAACAGCGGATTGCAGTGGACTGCATTGGATTGCAGCGGATTATATTGGATTGCAATGGGTTGCAGACAAACAAAAGCGGCACTGCGTATCAAGGTTATTAGAAAGGAGTGGTTATCATGGAAGGAAAGAAATTGACACTGTCACGTTCAAACAGGCAGTTCATGGGTGTTTGCGGCGGTATTGCGGAGTATCTCGGGGTGGATCCCACCGTGGTTCGGGTATTATGGGTCGTGGGGACATTCATCACAGCCTTTGTCCCGGCCACAATCCTTTATCTGGTTCTTGGCTTCGTCATTCCCCAGGATTGATTTTGGAAATGGAAA
>JANYKF010000010.1 GCA_025361665.1 Clostridiaceae bacterium | reverse complement strand
GGCGCCTGGGCAGGAATAGCAATTGAGCACCGGCACACAGACGGCCTTGGATTTCCCGGTCCATATGGTTCCGGTGGCAAACCCTTTCAGATTCAGATTGGCCAGGAGGGCGGATCCCGCCTGGATGAGCGTTCGCAAGCGTATTGCAGGCGTTTTGTCCACCTCCTTCACCGGAACCGGATTGACCCTTTTGAAATGCGTCGGAAGGGAAATCCCGCCTATCCGATTCCGATGCATTCAAGACAGACGCGAATGGCTTTCTTCAGCACCACATCGGCTTCACCGCGAACCAGCCCGTAAACCAGCAAAACCAGGGCAGTCAGGAAGAAACCTCCCTGGATCAGGCGTTTCATGCGGGGATTCCCGGCAAGCGTTTGAAACATGGGTGCCTCCAACAACAGCATCATGAACCGGATTTGGCATGCAAATACGGCTTCGCCATCTTTGCATCGTTGTGTGCGCTGCACTCGCGTGACATCGGAATTCCGGTGCGGCGTTATTTCCCGAGCAAATCCTTCACCAGAACAAGATAGTCTCCATAGGAATGGCCGCCGACAACCGGCTGGCCCAGGATATAGCCGTCTTTATCGATGAAAAAGGTGGTCGGGACAAATTCAAACTGCTGCAGGAATTCCGACACGCCCGCATCGGGAATCAGGTTCAGATGCGCGGCTTTCGAACGGCTGAGGATATCCTTGGCCAACGCAAGCGTTTCCGCATCGCCGATATCCACCACCAGCCCGATGAGTTGGGCGTTGTAGTCGGATTCCAGAACTTTTGCCAGCTTCCCCAGGTCCGGCATTTCCGCAATGCAGGGCGGACAGAAGGTGCCCCACATGTTGACCATGGTCAAATCCCGTCCCGAGAAGATCGTATGGTCAACCGTGTTGCCATCCAGATCCTGCATGGCGAAATCGGGGAATTTGGTTCCGGAACGCCCGGGCTTCGGAGCGGTGCTTTCAACAGGCTTCGGAGCGGCGCTTTCCACGGGCTTCGGAGAGGCGCTTTCCACGGGCTTCGGAGCGGCGCTTTCCACGGGCGCAATGGCCACGCTTTCCGAAGCAGACAGCGGAGAGGAGGACCCGGTTCCAAGCCCCTGTCCGCATCCTGCCGCCGTCATAGCTACAAGGAGCAGGACCATCATAAATCCCGGCACGCGCCGGACCGATCGTCCGGAAAAAAATGAGCCTCTTGTCTTTCCGGTTGCCGGTGCATCAATGTTCTGCATGGGTTCCCTCCCTGGAATGGACGCAACAATTCCAATCCATCATACCTCATACAGGGAATAAATCAATGCAGCCGGATCACCGGCACGGTCTTTCGGAAAGACCGGCTGCTTCAGATGTCACCCCGCTGTTGGGATGAAAATACGGTGACTCTTCGGTGCGTATGGTGATGGCATACGGAATTGCGACATGGTATGATGATCCTGAGCAGGGAGGGTCCGGGACCAGGACATCGTGTGCCGTCAGGGCGGCTCGGGACGAAAGGCCGGAAGAAACCATTCGGCAATCAAGATACATTGTTCATGGAAAGGGAGAAAACGCATATGAAAGCATTCAATCCGCAATGGGCCACCATGGACTACCGCCGCGCAAGGGCTTTCGAACCGGATTTCAACAACCTGCTGGATGTGCTGGCGCGCAAGGTGCCGAAACGCCCGACTTTATTCGAGTTCTTTCTCAACGAAACACTCTATGAAGGTTTGGCCGGTCAAAAAAGCCCGAAGGACCCGTTGGACCATACCCGATTTCTGATCAAAGCCTTCAAGACAGCCGGATACGATTATACAACCGTCCATGGCTCCGATTTTGGCTTCAAGACCGCCCAGCACATGGAAACCGGAAAAAAGTCCGTTTCCCAGAACCATGACGGGCTGATATCAGACAGGGCAAGCTTCGAAAGCTATCCGTGGCCTGACCCGGATGCCTTTGATTACAGCAGGCTGGAAGAAGCGGCCAAAGATTTGCCGAAGGGCATGAAGTTCGTTGTGTACGGGCCAGGCGGTGTTTTGGAAAACGTGATCATGATCCTCGGGTATGAAGACCTGTGCTTCATGATGGCGGATGACATGCCGCTTGTCGAGGATGTTTTTGAAGCGGTCGGTTCCCGCCTTGTCCGCTACTATGAGCACTGTGCACCGCACAATGCCGCCGGGGTGCTCATTTCGAACGACGACTGGGGATTCGCGACGCAGACCATGCTGTCCACGCCCATGATGAAAAAGCTGGTGGTGCCGTGGCACAAGGAAATCGCCCGCGTCATCCATGCGGCCGGAAAGCCCGCCATCCTGCACTCCTGCGGCCAGTTGCAGGATGTGATGGACGATGTGGTTGATACGATCGGGTATGATGGAAAACACTCTTTCGAAGACAAGATCTTCCCAGTAGAAGAAGCCTATGAGGCCTGGCACAGGCGCATCGCCATCCTGGGAGGCCTTGATTTGGATTTTGTCATCCGCTCGGAGTTGGATGCTGTCTGGCAGCGGGGTGTCGACATGCTGGAACAGACCTCCGGAAGAGGTGCGTACGCCCTCGGATCAGGAAACAGCATCCCCTATTACGTGCCGGAAGCGAACTATCTGGCGATGATTTCCGCAGTGGAGGCATATGGATGAGGAGGTTGACAAACCGAATCCCCATACGTTAGAATGAACGAAATGCAAAGATCCAATAGAGCAGGCGATACACTCTGATCGAGTGT
>JANYKF010000517.1 GCA_025361665.1 Clostridiaceae bacterium | reverse complement strand
AGGCCGGGTTCGGTCAGAGCCGCGAAGGTCAGTTCCCTCGCGGAACCCATTCCCTCGAATGCCGAACCGGTATCCATTGCGGCGGTGGTTGTGAAAAACCGGGCTAATCCAAACAGGTAGGCAAACAGGATGAAGTCGCCGGAGAAGGAAATGATCGCGGGTGACTGGCCCAAGGGAATCAGCAGGCCGGCAGTCATCACGGCCACGAGCGTGACGACGGGACCGGCAAGGAAAACCCAGGTCGTGGCCGTGCTGATGACCATTCCCTTCCGCAGCAGGCGGAACAGTTCGTGATAGGGCTGCAGCAGGGGTGCACCCTTGCGCCCTGCAAACAGCGCTTTCGTCTTGTTGATGATGCCGAAGAGCAGGGGCGGCATGAAGAGGCAGGCAACCAGGTGCATGATTCGATCCGGCATGTGTTCTTTCCGCCTTTGCAAGAATGAGCATGAAAACAGGATTGGGCCTGATGACAAGAATGAATCGGATGACTGCTTCGGAATACAACAGCCGCCGGAAAAGCGAATCAGTGGACGAAAATCGGCTGCAGCCAGTCCCGGTAAGGGATCAGCGAGGCCAGCAGGATGATGACCGTTATCAGGATGTACAGGATGTAACTTTGGGATTGCCCCTGCTGAAAGCGGTTGAACCAGGAAAAGCCGGTTTGGACTTTATGAAAAACAGGCATGAGCAGCCGATCCAGAATCACCTCATCCACATGGCTTTCCAGCGAAGTGTGGGCCGGATGGATTCCTTTGAGAACCGGTTTATGTCCCCGCGGGCGGAGCACCCATCCAAACATGCCGGTGAGGCCGCTGCCAAAGGAAGACGCCGTATACTGCATGCGGCTTGTCGGGCTGGCATAGCCGCAGTCCCATGTGCCTGCTTTCTTTTGATTTTTAGAACGGATGAAGACCCATCCGGCAATGAGGACCAGGCCTGTCAGGAAACCGAAGGAAACCAGGCTTAGCGTCGACAGCGGAACCAGATACGAGAGAATCTCCAGATTCGTGACAGACTCCAGGATTGGAGAAACCAGCTGTGGCAGCACGCCGATCACGGTGCATAAAACAGCAAGGATGCCCATGGGGATCAACATCACCGAAGGCGATTCATGGACAGGCCGGATGTCTTCGGTTCTGGGATTGCCCAGGAATACGGCTGCATAGACCTTGACGAAGCAAGCCGCCGCCAGTGCGCCAATCATGGCCAGCACCGGCGCGGCGAGGGCTACGCCGAATGCAAGGGGTTCCCCGACGGCAATGGGCCGCACAAGGCCCGTGTATATGAAAAACTCGCTGATGAACCCGTTCAATGGAGGGATGCCGCTGATGGCAACGGCACCGATCAGGAAAAACAAAGCGGTCAGCGGCATTTTCTTCGACAATCCGCCCAGGATGTCCAGGTTTCGCTTGCCCGTGGCATGCAGGACGGAACCCGCCCCATAAAACAGCAGCGATTTGAAGAGGCAGTGGTTCCAGACATGCAGCAGGCATCCCGCCATCCCCAGGGCCACCCAGACCGGTTTTCCCAATGAACGCCCCAGGAGGGCAAGTCCCAGGCCCATCAGGATGATGCCGATGTTTTCCACGCTGTGGTAGGCCAGCAGCCGCTTGATATCGTGCTGGGCCAAAGCGAATACCACGCCCAGAAGGCCGCTGACTGCGCCGGCAAACAGGATGAGCCCGCCCCAGAGCGCCGGAGGTGCAGGCAACAGGAATCCGATTCGGATCAACCCGTAGATGCCCATTTTCAGCATGACTCCGGAAAGGATGGCGGAAACATGACTTGGTGCGTTGGCATGGGCACCGGGCAGCCAGAAATGCATGGGCATGATGCCGGCCTTCAGCCCGAACCCGAAAAAAGCGAGAAAAAACAGGACATTCAGCACAGCAGGCGCAACGGTGCCATCCGTGATTGGCAGCAACAGGAATGAACCGGTCACGCTGCGCCACAGGACGAAAAATCCGAACAGCACCAAGGTGCTGAAATGCGTGGCAATCAGATAGACCAGGGCACTCTTTCTGCACTCTGCGTTTTCATCCTCGGTCGCGATCAGGAAAAACGCCGAAAGGGCCATGCATTCCCATCCCAGCAAGAAAGACAGCGCGTGCCGGGCAACAATCAACAGACCCATTCCAGCCACGAGCAGCCCCCAGAAGAGTTGAAGCCTGCGCGCATTATGGGGATGGTCGGCCTGTTTCCAGTAGCCAAGCCCGTACAGGGAACCCAGGCCGCCTATCAGAAAAACCGGCATCAGAAAGAACGAGCCCAGCCTATCCAGGCCGATGAAAACATTCTCCATTGTCGGCCATGGAAAGGGAAAGGAAGGGGACGACGGGGAAAACAACCCAAGGCATGCACCCGTCATTCCGGCTGCCATGCCGGACAAGGCCAGGGTTGTCGCGCTCATTTGACCCCATGAAGCTGTTTTTTTTGAAAACAACCCGGGAACTCCACTGAAGGTCATCAGGACCATTGCAGTCAGAATGAGTACGAGCGGCATTCCGTGCTCCTTTCATCCAACGTCGGCTTGTTCCAGTATGCGGGAAAACCAAACCAACTGCAATACTGTCCTTCGACCGTGACCTGCGTGCAATAAGTCCGGCCCGCGTACGAAATCATCCTTGATTCTGGTGTAAAAACTCACTTTTGTGAGTTTTTATGCAGGATGTCTCTGACATCCTGCATGTTGAAGGCACATTTTGTGCCTTCAACACACCAAATCACGTGATTCGGTGGTTGCATGCCGCTCAATCCTCCTGTTTTCTGATGACATACAGATACGAACCGAAATCTCCCGGCATGCGGATGCCCGCGTGATACCCGGTGCCGGAGAACTGGCTGGCGATGCGGACCCCCGCCATCATCAAATCTCCGTATCCTTCGTGGCGCTCCACGCAATCCATCAGGCTGTAGAACTTGTTGGCGATACGCAGGGCGAATCCCCCGGGGTTCAGGGGAACAGGCAGGATATGATTGATCAAACCTCCAAACCGTTTAATCTGGAGGAATTGGGGACGTGTCTCGACGATGTAGCGGGCACCGGGTTCCATGGCGGTCAAGGGCAGCAGATCCGGTCCTTCACTCGCGGTTGACAAAGTCTGGAAATATCCGGCCACCCCAGACTTGCCATCCGCGGACATGCACTGCCAGTGGACCTTGTTGCCGCGAAGGGCAGGCAGCCTGTAAAACCGGCCGAACTGTAGGGTCTTGCGGTGCTGCTTGTAAAAGGCGATTTGGCTTTTGATTTCCCGCCTTTCCACGAACGTCAGGTATTTCAGATCCAGCTCGTATCCAAGACAGCCGAATGCGGCCACATTGAAGCGGGTAGGCAGCGGTGTTTCACGCAATGTCTGCTGATGGGGTGTTTCAGACACATGGGCCCCCATCGTGGACAGCGGGTACAGATAGGACAATCCGCCCTGAATCCTCAGCCTCTCGACGGGATCCGTATCATCGGATGCCCATATCTGCGGAGAATAGCACAGCATCCCAAGATCGAACCGGTTGCCTCCGCTTGAGCAGCTCTCCAGCAGGATGTGGGGCCGGGGCCGGAAAATCCTTTCCAGCACATCATACAGGCCAAGGACATACCGGTGGAAAAACTCCCCCTGCCGCTGCAGTGTCGGGGACGAAGCATCGCTGATATGGCGGTTCATGTCCCACTTCACATAAGAAATGCCGGCTTCATCCAGAATGCGGCCGACCGAAGACACGATGTGATCCCTGACGTCCGGGTTGCACATGTCCAGCACCAGCTGGTTGCGTCCCAGTGTCGGTTTCTTGCCGGGCGTCCTCACGGCATATTCCGGATGGGTCCGAAACAGATCGCTGTCTTCACTGATCATCTCCGGCTCGAACCAGAGCCCGAAATCCAAGCCCAGTTTCCGTATACGTTTGGCAAAATGAAGCAAGCCACGGGGCAGTTTCCTGAGGTTGACCGTGTAATCTCCAAGTCCAGCCTTGTCATCGTTGCGCTTGCCGAACCAGCCATCGTCCAGCACGAACAATTCAACACCCAGGCGCTTCGCCTGCCGCGCCAGACGCAGCAGCTTGCCCTGGGTGAAATGAAAAAAATGGGCTTCCCAGTTGTTGAGCAGGACGGGTCGCTCCCGGCCTTTCCAGTCACCGCGGACGACGTGCACGTTGATGAAGTCGTGAAAGTGCCGGCTCATCCCATTGAACCCGTCCGCACTGCACGTCATGACGGCTTCGGGCGCCTCGAACCGTTCCCCTTTTCCCAGCGTCCATTCGAAGCAATGCGGATTGATGCCCGTCTGCACGCGGACAAGGTCGTGATTTGCCAGTTCGACCGCGCTGAAATGATTCCCGCTGTAAATCAGATTGAATCCGTAAACAAGCCCGTGCTGCTCGGTTGCATCCGTCTCGACAAGAAGAAACCCGGGATTGTGCCGGTTGCTGCTGGCGCCGGATGTGGAGGAATTGACATGGATCCCGTATCCCAGCGGGTGGTCATGCCGATTCGCCTCCTTGATCCAGCCACCATCGAGGGTGACCATTTTGAAGTTCCGATTGGGCAAATCCAGCATCAAGCTCATCAGTCTGCGAACCACAAGGGGGTTTCCGGCGTCGTTCCGGTTCTCCAGCACGACACGGCGCGTGATGACGTCGGCTTTCTCGAAAACCGCATAGAACATCTGAAGCACGACTTGATTCGATTTGTCCTGCAAGGTGACTTCAAGCGTCGCGCACTCGCCTTCCTCGCCAACTGATCCGGGCAGGGAACTCATCGGAACAATCCCCGGCAGGATCCTATGGGACTGGTGGATGAAATCGCATACGAAGGTGCCATCCGGCATTTTGCATTCCACCGGAGACTGTCGGTAATCGCCCCGGCCAATGCCGGACCACTCCAGACTCAGGATATCGAGGCAATAATCCGGGTCGGACGCATCATAGAAAACACTGCTGCCCGGCAAAGCTGTCCGCTTCAGCGCAAGCCCTTCCACCGGCTGGTCGCGCAAACGAGGACCATAATAGATGTGCTCAAGATGGCCAAAGTGAGAAATCCGGAACCAGTAGCTGGTGTTCCGGGTAGTCAGGCGGAATTCGCCCTCACGTTCCTCAATCATGGTGCTGCCTCCTATCCATGTTCCGCAAAATGACCGCCTCGTATGACAGCAGGCTATCGTCAAAGCCCGTCCGTCCGTATGATGAAAGAACAACCTCCCCGTGATACGGGACCTTGATGGGTTTGCGGCTGAAGCTCAGGAGAACGGTCAGGCAGGCTCCTTCATATTCCCGTTTGTAGGCGATCAACCGTTTTCCGCTTTTCAACGGCACGAAAGTCCCTGATTTGAGCACATCGCTTTCCGTGCGCAGCGCTATCATGGTTTTGTACAGGCTTCGGACAGATCCGGGGTCACATTTTTGCCGTTCCACATTGATGCTTTTGCAGTTGCGGTTGACTCCCAGCCAGGGGGTTCCCGTTGTGAACCCCGCTTGTGCCGCATCGCTCCATTGCATGGGGGTCCGGGCGTTGTCACGGGATGTGGCCCGAATCATCCTCCATCGAAGCCAGGCGGGAACGCCCATGCGCTGCAGCAGCCGATGGATGCTCAGGGACTCCACATCCCGGATTTCTCCCATGCCGGTGAAATCAAAATTCGTCATTCCTATTTCCTGCCCCTGATAGACAAACGGCGTTCCACGGAGGGTCATCAGCAGGATGCACAGCATTTTTGCGGACTCCATCCGGAAACCCTTGTCGTTCCCGAACCTGGTCACGCTTCGGGGCTGATCATGGTTTTCCAGATAATTGGCATTCCAGCCGAGTTCCTGCTGCCACCGGAAAAGGACCTTCCCGAACCGCCCGGCATGAAACCTGCGCTTAAACCACTTGACCCCCCATTGATCCGTTTCCATGTGCTCGAAAGAGAAGATCATGTCCAATTCCCGACGATTCGCATCACACAAGTCACGGCCCGTCCGCGGCGTGACAAATACGGTTTCTCCAACCGTGAAGCAATCATATTTGTCCAGCACGTCCCTGCGTAATCGGCGCAGGATTTCATGCGTGCCTTCCCGCGAAAGGTAATGCTCACTGCCGGTCAGCACCATTTTTTTCCTTCCGTCCTGCAGGCTTTCCTTGAACAGGACGTTGATCACATCACATCGGAACCCGGCGATGCCCTTATCCAG
>JANYKF010000449.1 GCA_025361665.1 Clostridiaceae bacterium | reverse complement strand
GCCGCCATCGGCTCGCTGAAGGGGCCGAAGCATGGCGGTGCGAACAACAAGGTCATCGAAATGATGGAGGACCTGAAGCGGGAAGTGAAAGACTGGGGCAGCGATGCGCAGGTGAAGGAATACATCGCCCGCCTGCTGCGGAAAGACGCCTACGACAAATCCGGACTCATCTATGGCATGGGGCACGCCGTCTACACCCTGTCGGATCCGCGCTGCATCCTGCTGCGCGATCAAGCCGAGCAGCTGGCGATGCAGATCGGCCGTATGGAGGAGTTCGAACTGCACAAGCGTGTTGAGCGACTGGCTCCGGATATCTTCAAGGAAATCCGCTGCACCGACAAGCCCATGTGCGCGAATGTCGACTTCTACTCCGGCTTTGTCTATGAGATGCTGGATCTGCCGAAGGACATCTATACGCCCATCTTCGCCATGGCACGCATCGCCGGCTGGTGTGCCCATATCATCGAGGAGAATGTCAACGGCGGGAAGATCATCCGTCCTGCCTACAAAAACATCAAGGGCCGCCTGAACTATACGGCGATAGGGGACAGATAGAACGCGGGCAGCCTGAAACGGGAACGCAGTCATGATTCATGAAAATCCTTTGCAGCAATGTCATTTCCACGGGATGCACCAGAACGAACCGGCATTCGGGACAGCCTCCTGCAACAGGCAGCACTTGTTGCGAGGGGCTGTTTTTGGTATCATCGGATAAGAGCATTCCGGAACCGGCGCCAATAAGCAGAACGGAGCGTGCCCACATTGTACCTGAAGACCTTGGAAATTCAGGGGTTCAAATCCTTTGCGGAAAAAATCAACCTCTCCTTCCACTCCGGCCTCACGGCCGTCGTGGGTCCCAACGGAAGCGGAAAGAGCAACATTGCCGACGCGGTGAGATGGGTTCTTGGCGAACAGAGCGTGAAGACTCTGCGCGGCGGAAAGATGGAAGACGTCATTTTTGCCGGCACCCAGCAGCGGAAGGCGCTGGGCTTCGCCGCTGTCTCCATCACCTTCGACAACGCGGATGGCGCCTTGCCCATCGGATTCACAGAAGTGACCGTGACACGGCGCATCTACCGTTCGGGTGAAAGCGAATACCTGCTCAACAAGACGATCTGCCGGCTCAAGGACATCCATGAGCTGTTCATGAACACCGGAATCGGCCGGGAAGGGTATTCCATCATCGGGCAGGGCCGTATCGATGAAATCCTCAGCAACCGCTCGGAAGAGCGCCGTTCCGTGTTCGAGGAAGCGGCCGGCATCACCAAATACAAAGTCCGCAAGCGGGAAGCGGAACGCAAACTGGAAGCCACGCGCCAGAATCTGGAACGGATCCAGGACATCATCTCCGAGCTGGAATCGCAGCTGGAGCCGCTTGGCAGGCAGGCGGAGACGGCAAGGGCCTATCTCGCCTTCTCGGGGGAACTGAAGGGCATCGAGGTGGCGTTTTTTCTTGAGACCGTGGAAAAGACGCGGGATCGCCTGGCGGAAATCCGGACGCACCAGGCGGAAATCCGGGAACGGATGGAAGCGGAAAACAAGCAGCTTGAGCAAATCCGCACGATGAACGGGCATCGGACGGAACGGCTCGAGAAGCTCCGGGAAGCCCGTTCGTCCGCGGATGGGGATGTACGCCGCATCGAATCGGAACGCGAGAAGACCTCGCACCAGATCCAACTGGATGAAGAAAAAATCCGTCATCTTGAGCAGACGAACGGCGGGTTCGGAGAAGATTTGGCCGGGATGAAGACCCGGTTTGGCGCCATCGATGCCGATCTGGAGAAGAAACGCAAGCGCGTGACGGCGCTGGAACGGGATGGAGAGCGGTTTTCCGCTGAACTGGCCGATGCGGAGGCCCGCCTCGCGGAAGTGATGGGCCGCCTGTCCGAGGGCGAGCGGGAAACGGAACTGGCGAAGCAGCGCATCATGGATTTGCAGGATGGGCTTTCGGATGTGCGCACCCGCCTCAACAATCTGAAAAACGACATCGAAAATACGGCGGAACGGAAGCGGAAACTGGCGGCTGAACTGATGCAGATGGGCCGGGAGCGGGATCGGATCGGCATGGCGCAGGAGGAACTGGGCGTCGGACTCAGAAAAACCAGGCAGGCGATTGCCGCTTTGCGGGAGCGGTTGTCCGCCATCGAGCAGGAACGACTGGCGAAGCGGGAACGTGTGAATGCCCTGCGCGAACGCCGGGAGGAACTCACCCGCGAACACAGCGCCAAAACGTCCCGCCATCATGTGCTGCAGGATCTGGAACATAGCCTGGAAGGCTACAGCCACAGCGTCAAGGCCCTCCTGGCGGCCTGCCGGGAAAAGCCGGAGCTCGGAAAGGGCATCCATGGCGCACTCGCCCAGCTGATACAGGTGGATCCGGCCTTTGAAGCCGCGATGGAAGTCTGCCTTGGCGGTGCCCTGCAGAATATTGTCACCGAAGGGGAGCAGGATGCCAAGAGGGCCATCGAGCTGCTCAAGCGGCAGCACCTGGGTCGTGCGACCTTTCTTCCCATCAGTGCCGTCAAGGCGCGTTCCGTGGAGGAGTCAACCCTTCGCGTGGCACGGGGGATGGAGGGTTTCCTCGGAACCGCGGACGAGTACGTGCAGACGGAACCGAAATACAGGGACATCGCGCGCAACCTCCTCGGCCGGACTCTCGTGGTGGAAAACATGGACACGGGAATCGCCATGGCACGCCGGTTCGAGTACGGCCTCCGCATTGTCACGCGGGAGGGTGAACTGTTCAATGCCGGCGGGGCCATGTCCGGCGGCAGCCAGCCGGCGCGGAATGCCAGTCTGCTGGGCCGGCAGCGGCTGATGCACGAGCTGGCGGCTGAAATGAAAATCCTGGCGGAAGAGATGGGGAAGGCGGAAGCCGCCCGTCGCAAGGCCGAATCAGAGATGGCCGTCCTTGACGCGGATCTGGAAACGGTCCGAAAGGAACTGTCCGATTGCGAACTGATCCGCATGCGCGATGAGGGCCAATCGAACCAGTTGGCCGATCAGGTTCGCAAACTGCAGGCCAGGCAGGAAATGCTGAAGCTCGAAGAGCGCGAGCTTTCGGAAAGTGCCGGTTCCCTGGAACGTGAATCGAAAGATGGCAGCGGGCAGGTCCTTGCATTGGAGCAGGAAATCGCGGCACTGCGCGAATCTGTTGCCGCCAGCCAGGTTCGCAGCCGGGATGAACAGGCCAGGCGCGATGAAATTCACGCGGATGTGAATGATTACCGCGTTTCGGTGCTGTCTGTCCAGGAGAGCCTGCAATCCATCCGGGAGCAGGTCGTGGCCGTGGAGGCGGAGCGTGCCGTGATGACCGGCAACATCGAGCGGAGGGCGGAGGAACGGGAGCGCAATGAAACCCGCATGCAGGAAACCCGCCGGGAGATCGAGGGCCTTTTCCGGCGTCTGGAGACATCGAGGGAGGAACTCACCGG
This sequence comes from Clostridiaceae bacterium, assembly GCA_025361665.1. Classification (GTDB taxonomy): domain Bacteria; phylum Bacillota; class Clostridia; order DSM-8532; family DSM-8532; genus JAEWSN01. Next base: position 2,028 of record JANYKF010000449.1, on the reverse strand, counting down.
TGCCATGTTCCGCCTGCAGGCGGCGGATGAGGACGTGCGGGTGACCGAAGAGGAGTACGCGGGCCTGCTGGAGGCCATCACGGCCCGCAATGCCGAAATCATGACCTTGCAGGAAGAATCGGCGAAGCTGGAAGCCCGTTCTGTGAAATGCGACATGGAAATGGAAACTATTTCCATTCGCCTATGGGATGAGTACGAACTCACCCTGGCCACGGCGGAACCGTTCCGGCATCCCATCGAGAACCAGCGCACGGCCCAGACGCGCATGAATGAACTGAAGGGACAGATCCGCGTCCTGGGTCCCGTCAACGTGTCCGCCATCGAGGACTTCACGAAGACGAAAGAGCGCCATCATTTCATGGCCACCCAGCGGGACGATCTGGTTCAGGGCGAGGAAAAGCTGGGCCGTGTCATCCATGAGGTCACTTTGGTGATGAAACGCCAGTTTCTGGAACAATTCGCCCTCATCAACAAGAATTTTTCCATCGTCTTCCGCGAACTGTTCGAAGGGGGCGCGGCGGAGGTCCAGATATCCGATACGGAGAACGTGCTCGAGAGCAACATTGAAATCATTGTCCAGCCGCCGGGCAAGAAACTGCAGAACATGATGCTGCTCTCGGGCGGGGAACGGGCCATGGTAGCCATTTCCCTCATTTTCGCCATCCTGCGGATGCGCCCGGCGCCATTCTATGTGCTGGATGAGATTGAGGCTTCCCTCGACGATGCCAATGTGTTCAAATTCGCCGACTACATCAAGCGATATACGGACAGCATCCAGTTCCTGGTCATCACCCACCGCAAGGGTACCATGGAGGCGTCGGACATCCTGTACGGCGTGACCATGCAGGAGCATGGCGTGTCGAAGGTCGTATCCATGCGCATGGAGCATCCGCAGGAAAACGCGGGCTGACCCCCGGCAATCCCGATCCCGCTTTTATGACAAACCTGGCAGGAGGAACAAATGGGACTATTCGACAAGTTGAAAAAAGATCGGCCCGGGATTGAAATCGATGCTGGAACCATGCCGCAGGAACAGTCGGAACAACCGGAAGCTTTGGAAGTCATGCGGGACAGCAAAGTTGGCATTTTCACCAGACTGAAAAATGGATTGATGAAAACACGAAACTCCATTACCACCCGCATCGATCAGATGCTTGCCGGATTCGGGAAAGTGGACGAGGAGCTCTTTGAGGAGCTGGAGGAAATCCTGATTACATCAGACGTCGGCATGGCCACTGCCGGAAGGATCGTGGAGGATTTGCGGCTCCGCGTGAAAAGAGACAGGATTGCCGATGGAGACGGGGTCAGGCGCGCCATCCGGGAGGAAATCGCCGAAATCCTCGCCTCTGAAGCGGGTACGATGCAGTTGCGCACGAAACCGTCCGTCATCCTGGTCATCGGGGTGAACGGGGTCGGCAAGACCACCTCGATCGGGAAGATTGCGCACATGCTCAAGCAGGAAGGGAAAAAAGTGGTTGTAGCCGCCGCAGACACATTCCGGGCCGCCGCCATCGAACAGCTTGAGATATGGACGAATCGGGCTGATGTGCCGCTTATCAAGCATGAAGAGGGTTCTGATCCCGCCGCCGTCATCTTCGACGCCATAGCAGCCGTGAAGGCGCGCGGGTCGGACATCCTGATCGTGGACACGGCCGGCCGGCTTCACACAAAGAAGAATCTCATGGAAGAGCTCAAGAAAATCTACCGCATCATTGCCAGGGAATTGCCGGGTGCCGATATGGAAACCCTGTTGGTTCTCGATGCCACAACCGGCCAAAATGCGGTCTCCCAGGCAAAGACTTTTTCGGAACTGGGCGGACTGACCGGTTTGGTGCTGACCAAGCTGGACGGCACGGCAAAAGGCGGCATCATCATTTCGATCATGTCCGAACTGAATGTGCCGGTGAAATTCATCGGCGTCGGCGAGAAGATCGACGACCTTCAGCCATTTGACCCGGATACCTTTGTGGAGGCGCTGTTTGGGCTGACTGAGCTGTGAGGTTCCAAGGCGGAATGATATCCAAGGCG
>JANYKF010000389.1 GCA_025361665.1 Clostridiaceae bacterium | reverse complement strand
GATAGAGGAAACTGCCCGCCGAAATGATGGAACCCAGCCAGGTCGCAATCCTGAGGGGTTTGAAAGAGAAGGACATGATGCCGTCCATGGCCAGTTTCAGCATTTTCCGGAGCGGGTATTTCGTGGTGCCGGCGAATCGTTCCGACCGTTCAAATTCCATGGCAGTCTGCTTGAAACCGACCCAGCCCATCAGCCCGCGGACATAGCGGTTCCTTTCCGGAAGCTGCTTCAGGGCATCCGCCACACTTCGGTCAATCAGGCGGAAATCGCCGGTATCGACGGGGATATCGACATCCGTCATCGCACGCAGCATGCGATAGAATAATTTGGCTGTCAATTTTTTCATGAAGGAATCCCCATCACGGGAGGTCCGTTTGCCATAGACTATGTCGTACCCGCCGCGCCAGAGCGCGATCATCCCGGGAATCAGTTCCGGCGGGTCCTGAAGGTCTCCGTCGATGATGACCATGCACTGACCGCCCGCGAAGTCCATGCCCGCCGTGATGGCGCTCTGATGTCCGAAATTCCTTGAAAAGTCGATCAGCTTCAACCGCTGATCTTCCCGGCAGACTGCGCGAAGCAGGTCGGCCGTTTTGTCCCTGCTTCCGTCGTTGATGAAGACGATTTCATACGCTTCACTGGTTGCATCCATCACATGGCGCAAGCGGCGGCAGGTTTCGCCAACGACCTCTTCCTCATTGAACATGGGAACGATGACAGAACAGACGATGGATTCCATATGCACCTCCCGGAATGATGATAGGATAGGTCTTGCCGGTGATTCGTCGTGAAGAATGTGGGGCCTGTCCCAGAAATGTGCCCCTCACCACTCCCAGCGCGGCAGGATCCGCAACCCGTCCAGCCAGACACGGGGAACCGGGATTCCGGACATCAGCGGATAATAGACGATGAAAAACCCGATGGCAATGAAAAGCACGATGTTGATGCTCTTCCTTTTCATGATGCCTTCCTTTTCAAGAAAACGGAACAGGAACCCGGCCATCAGGATCAGGAAAGGCGTACAGGAGAAATAATGGTAGATGAAGGTCAGTTTTCTGGGTGAAAATATCCATGGCACATATTGGGACAAATACCCGACGACGGGAAACCAAAGCAGGCGGTTCGGCTCCTTCCCTTTTTTTCGGCCCGCGGTATGCTGGTACAGCAGCATGATCAGGATGGAAAAGAATCCGACAAGTCCCGACCACCAGACAATCGGATTGCCGAACGTCGCGATGGCCTCGTCATAGGGCGGACTCAGCAGCGATGCATCGTAAAAGAAGACGGGACGCAGATCCAGCGGCCATTCATACCAGTTTGAATAGTAGGGGTGGGGCGCGGTAACCCCCTTGTGATAGTTATACATGCCCTTCTGCGAATCAATGACCCACGTGAGGAATGATTTCGTCTTGTCGTGATGGGGAACAGGCAGATAGCTCAATGTGTAGACGATGGCAGGCACCACGATGAACAGAATGATGCATATCAGGCAGGTGAGATAGAAGTATTGATTGACCCACCTTCCGATGCCCAGCACTTTTTGCTGGCCACCTGTTCGTTCCCGGTTCTGCAGGTTCTTGAAATCTCGGAATTCAAATGTGCGGGACAGGAAGAACAGTACAGCCAGCCCGAATGCGGCATAAAAGCCAATCCATTTCACGGCTCCGGCCAATCCGAGGAAAAATCCCGACCAGGCAAGGGGAACGATGGATTTCCAGAATCCCTTCTCATATGCCTTTTCGTCCAGATAAACAAGCATGAAATAATAAGAGGCCATGATGAAGATGATCAGGTAACTGTCCACCGTGCCGATGCGCGTCTGCGTGAAGTGCATGAAGTCCGCCGCGAAGAAGACCGTGCAGAAGGTGGCCCAGTAGGAATCCTTTAACAGGCGCTTGGCCATGGCGAACATCAGCGGCAGCATCAAGGCGCCGGTGATCGTTCCGAGCCAGCGCCATCCGAAGGGGGTCATGCCCATGATGGCGATGCCGGCCTCCATGATGTCCTTTCCAAGCGGAGGATGGGTGTTTTCATAGATGACGGGCCAATTCTTCAGCTGTTCCAGTGCCGTGCGGGGAAAATAGACTTCGTCAAAATACGTATTGTTCAATATATTGGGCCGATAAGGAACAATATCCTGCTCATCGAAAAGCTTCTCAACCCCGGCTGCGCCATGGACATCCGTGACAGTGAAGCCTGAAAGCCTTTCCTTGCCCTGAAAGAAAGCCAGTTCCCGATACTCCGCCTGCCAGAAACCCGAATTGCTTCCGTCCTTTTTTTGACCCTGCTCTTCGGCCGTGACCCTCAGGCGGGTGGTGACCACGGCATCCAGGCTGAAACACCAGCGGAACAGGGAGCCCATGTCCAGTTTCGTGAACGGGACGAATGTGCCATCCTTTTCAGCTTCAAGGCTTAATGTGCCGAAACATCCCCAGACGGGTCCGAGCCCCCCGAACAGCAGGGTGCGGTCGATCGTGACTTCCCGTCCGAAATCGACGACAAATGAATCTCCTTTTTTTTCCGGGACCCATCCGGTTTGCGGGGAATGGAACGATCCCAGCCAGATCAGGGCGACCGCCAGATAGATGGCAGTGATCAACCAGGCACGCTTTCGATCTTTCAGGGTCATGCGTGCGGGATTCTGCGACAATTCAGTCATGGAAATGTCCGCCTTTCCAGTTGGGATTCCGGCACTCTGTCATTTTAAACCATCCGGCGTTCATCTGCAACAAGATACCCTTTCTACCCTGAAAATGCGGTTTTTGGGTAGTGAAACCCAAAAAATCCTGACTGCATTTTCATGGCTTGCTGGTGATTCGCCGCGAAGCATGTATCGTCTCTCCCAGGCAGGATTTATGTCGAATATGTTCATGAAATGTTCATAAAATGAATATCTTGCAGACATATTATCCTGCCGCCGAGGATGTTATAATAGTTTTGCAGGGCATGATGTATTCCTCCTTTTTATGATATTCATCTTCATTCAGTTTGCGGCACCGCGATCAATCGGAATCATGATTATCATCCGGATCAGGTGTCCTTTTTTTGCGCTTTTTCGCCTGGATGCGGCGACCCCGATCAAAATTGATGTTTTCCCCATTATGCGCTATGATGGATTCAGCCCGTCCGGCTCCGTTCCGATACGGAAATCCTGATGTCAGTGCTCACTGGAGCCTGTCTGAAACCGGTGCGGTGGAGTTGAGTTCATGCGATATGTCAGCACAAGGGGCGGCACGCCTCCATTGTCATCTGCGGAAGCCATCAAGACGGGCCTGGCGCCGGATGGCGGCCTTTTTGTTCCGGATGGTCCCGCCTGCCTGACCCCGGACGAATTATCCTTATTCACCGGCATGACTTATCAGGAACGTGCCGTTCAGATTCTGTCCCGCTATTTGACTGATTTTTCCCTGCAGGAAATCAAGGACTGCATCGGGCATTCATATGGCGGTACGGTTTTCGACAACGGGCAAGTGGCGCCGCTGATC
>JANYKF010000377.1 GCA_025361665.1 Clostridiaceae bacterium | reverse complement strand
TGACGCCTTGACATCTATCAGGATGCGAAACCTCTTGTTTGCCACTCCATCGTTTCCTGAAACAAACCGGACTCCGACCCGGACTTCAAGCGGCAGAACCACGACAGCCGCATAATACCGGCTGCGAATCTCCCGCAGATTTGGGCGTCGCACTCCGGTCTTCCCTTTTGTGCCTTCCCCGCTGCCTTCCCCGCTGCCTTCACCATTCCTGCCGCTTGCATCACCCTCCCTGTCATCACCCATTCCGTACGCTTCCTGCAGCCAGTCAATCTCGGCTGACATCCGCGCCAATCCATCGGTCAACCATTCAGGCAGGAAAGGATTCCGGTGGGCGCAGACCCAGTCCAGCCGAAGTAAGGCAAATCCGCCATCGGCGGCCGACACTGGCCTGTCGACCCCAGCAATTGCCAACCCGCCATCTCCTGCAATCACTGCCTCTTCCGTCAAAAATGCCCGCATGCACCGGAACAGCGTATCGGAAGAGACTGCCCGCCCCAGCAGGCCCACTTGGCGCTGCTTTTCCGCCAGCGCTTCAAACAACGCGAAAGGAGACGGGAAACGTGCAAGCAGCCACTGCATCACCAGCAGGAAGCGGCCGCTGTTCGAGAACCGTTCCACCGTCTCCTCGACATCCTTGAGCCGCAGCATTTCCGCCACGGACAACACGGATGACGCGATAACCTCATAGGGGGCATACCCGCGCCGTACATAGCCCCATTGTTCCGCTTCCCGCCACAATCGGGTGCCCCGCAGCAATTTCAGGAACCCAAGCTGCAGGTGATGCGGTTGAACGGAGGCCAGGCGGTTGAACGATGCGGCGAATTGTGTGAAGCCTTCTCCGGGAAGGCCGGCAATAAGATCGGCATGGACATGGACATTCCCCGCGGCCACTACCTGCCGCAGTCTGCCGAGTGCCGCTTCCACGTCCATCCTCCGGCCAATCCTCGCCAATGTTTCCGGATGGGCGGACTGGAAGCCGGCCTCAATCTGCACGAGGCCCGCCGGCAGGTCACCCAGCAGTGCGATTTGTGCAGTGGAAAGGAGATCCGGCGCCACTTCGAAATGAAAGACGGCGCCGGCGTCCCGATATCGCCTCAAGTGGTTCCAAATGGCCAATGTCCGTTCTTCCGAAAGGTTGAAGGTGCGATCCACGAATTTGATCACTTTCAGACCGGCAGCAACCAGCTGTTCCACTTCATGGAAAACGCGTTCATGGGGAATCATGGTCGTCCCGAAGGTTTCGGAAGACAGGCAGTAAGAGCATCGATACGGACATCCCCTGGATGATTCGACATAGGCGATGCGTCCCGCCAGCGCGGCCAGATACTCAGGGCAACAGGGGCTGACCAGCTTTTCCGGCTTCAAGGGTGCCGCCGCAAAACGCCATTCCGCCAGCATCCATTCATCCGGCCACGAGCCTGACGAAAGGAGCTCCAGCAGTGCCGGAAATCGCTCCTCTCCTTCTCCCGCCAGAATGAAATCAACGCCCGCTTCGAGATAATCATCCCCGCCGTCGGCGTACGAGACTTCCGGTCCGCCGGCAACGAGGACAAGCAGCGGGAACGCGGCCCGCAAATCGGCGCAAAGGCGAAGCGTATCATCCCGGTTCCATATGTAGCAGGAAAAGCCCACGACATCCGGGGCACGTGCCGCAATGTCTCCGAATGTTCGGTTCAGGCTGTCGTTGATGGTTCGGGACAGGACGGACACATTCCCGCAGATATCGGTTCCACGCCTGTCACAGGCGGCTTTCAGATACCAGGCGGCCGGATTCTCATGCTCGAACTTCGCATTCAGCGAAACAAGCAGCGTGCGAAGCTTCCGCTCCTCCGGCCATTTCCGGATGGCATTTCGCCGCACCGAGTCTCGGGCTGCATTCATTCATGACCTCCTGAAGGGGTGACCTGTCCTTTTCCTGCATCATATCCGATTGGGGCATGGCTTGCAACGGCACCAAAACACATGAAGGCATGGCTTGCACAGTTAAGCATATTCTGCATATGATTACAGCATTTCCCGTGAAAATGGCACACTGTATATATGAGCATGCTGAATGTTCCGCTTGGATCGGCCACCACATCTGCAAGGTGTCGGCCAACGCTCCCGACAGTTGTTGACCATCACTCCGCTTGTCAGCGGCAACCTGCATGCACCACTCGTTTCATCGCTTCCACATCAGATCGAATCCGAGGGGAGGCCACCATGGCTGCAAGGAAAACCAAGGCGGTGAAAGTACCGGAACCGGTGCCTGACATGGATATGCCGGAACCGGTTCCGGTCCAGAACGCCGGGTTCCCCATCGTGGGCATCGGCGCATCAGCCGGGGGACTGGCGGCGTTCGAGGCTTTTTTCCCCGGGATGCCGGCCGACAAGGATCCGGGCGTCGTTGGAACCCTGAACATCCTGAAGATGACCCGCGAAGGCCTGCATGAGAATCCAGCCATCACCCTGCACAAAGTTGAAAGCATCAGGGAGACCTTTTGCAGTCCGAATTTGCGTGTCAAAACCAATAGCCATTACACGATCGTCAATCTGACGATTTGCCCGGTGGAGGCAGACCCTGATTCCCTGGAAGCACCGCTGTACCTGGTTGCCATGGAGGAAACTGCATTCCCAAACCCCGGCAAGGCAAATTCGGACACTCCCGACCTGGGAGTTCGCACCGATGAAACCGGGCTGATGCATGCGATTGCTGCAACGGAACGGGCCAGGGGATGAATTCCATTGTGACCATAGAGCATACGGGGGTTGAACCCAATCGATGGAGTCAGGAGGACAAAGGATGAATTGAGGCAGTCACGCTCGGAATGCAACACTCGCCTTTTGAAGACAGACGGAACGGTTTTCCGGATGCATCTTGAAGCGACAGTCAGGATTCCAGAAGATGGCAAACAAGTCTGCCGCACCGTGAAGACCGACATCTCCAGTCGCAGGCAGGCTGAAAGAGCGCTAATGGAAAACGAGGAGACACATCGGTCCATTCTCCTTGCCTCTCCCGACACCATCACCATCACGGACCTTGATGGAAGAATCCTCATGGTTTCCCCCTCGGCCCTCCTCCTGCTTGGCTGCCGGACAGAAGGCGAGGTCCTTGGACAGTTCATGACCGTTTTCCTGGTTCCAGAGGATCGTGTGCGCTTCCATCAGAACATCACCCTTCTGATCCAGGGCGTTGTGGCAGGACCTGTCGAATACCGGGGACTGTGCCCGGATGACTGTTCCTATGACATGGAGATGAATGTCGAGTTGCTTCGTGGCTCCGATCGCCTGCCGAAAAAAATCGTGTTCATCTGCGCTTTTGGCCGTGATCAACGAC
>JANYKF010000092.1 GCA_025361665.1 Clostridiaceae bacterium | reverse complement strand
GATCGCCAGGGCCGGATCAACGGGCACATCGGCGTGTTTCGTATCCTTTGTCGTATGGATGATGGGTGTCTTTTTCAGGGTCCTTCCCTCGAACTGCGGCAGCCATTCTCTTTCCGCTTCGAGAAGATCCGCCACCATCTCCCTGGTTTCGTGGAGGGTCAGTGCGGCGCTGGTGAGCGGATCCATGGCGCATGCATGGACAATGCTCTCCGGATCTCCGGTTTTCGCCGCCAGGACGGCCAGCCTTTGGACGCTGATGTTGGTCATGTTCAGGGCGGCGCATTGCGGGGGCAATTCACCCACAAGTGTGCGGTGAAGGCCGGTCCGGTCCGCGTAGACCGGTCCTTCCGCGCAGCAGTCGGCGGGCAGGTTGGATATCATCCCGTCATTGCGCATGTTTCCATTGAATTTGAATATTTTGCCAGTTTCCATGGCCTCGATGATGTAGGAACAATATTCGGCACTTCTAGACGGCAATGTCGTGGGCTCATCTGCCAGCATATCCTGTTGCCTGTATTTGGCCACGACGCCGGAAGACCATTGGTAGTAGGCCCCTGTCGCGCCACCGAACATCGGCTCGTCACAATACAGGTCCAGTGCCTTTTGGTTTTTTCTGAACCAGGGGACATATTCCGAAAGATGACCGGTCGACTCGGTCATGAAATACCCGAATTGCCGGAAAACTTCCCCTCTCACTTTTTCATTGACATAGTATTCCGGCTGTTCGAATTTTTCCCGCAGGATCGGGTAAAGATCCCGGCCCTCATGCATGAGCTTCGTGAACCAGCCCATGTGGTTGATTCCCGCGCAGGTGAAATCGATTTTGGCTTTCGGGACCCCGGTGTAACCGGAAATGAGATCGAGCGTTGTCTGCACGCCATGGCACAGTCCGACATAGCTGATTTTTGTTTCGCCAAGCGCCCAGCAGATCATTGCCATCGGGTTCACATAGTTCAGCAGGATGGCGTTCGGGCACAACTCTTCCATGTCGCGGGCCATGTCCAGGATGACGGGTATGCTGCGGAGCGCCCTGAAAATCCCGCCGGGTCCCAGGGTGTCGCCGATGCACTGATCGACCCCGTGTCTGAAAGGGATTTTGTAGTCCATTTCAAAAGCCTGCATCCCGCCAATCTGAAAGGATGCAATGACATAATCGGCATCCCTGAGGGCATCCCGCCTGTCTGTCGTCACATAGACCTGTGACTTCAAACCATTGTCCCGGATGACCTTTTCCGCGAAAGCCGCCACCTGGGCCGTCCTTGCGGTGGATGGGGCCATCATGGCGAAACAGGTTTCTTCCAATGCCGGCGTGGCCATGATGTCCAGCATGAGTGTCTTGCAGAATACGATGCTTCCGGCTCCGATGATGGCAACTTTACGCATGGACTTCGCCTCCTTGTAAAATTATGGAAATTACTGTCCGCTTTCTTCCGGCAGGGACTGCAGCAAAGCGAGTCAACCGGCACAGAGATGATTCTCCGCGATACTATGTCAGGACAGTCCCATATTCTCGAACAAATAGAGTCCGTCTTTCCCCGGAGCCACGATGTCGGGACGGCCATCGCCGTTCAGATCCGCCACCCAGAAGTATATCCCGGCACCCGATGCCTGTCCGGCTGGGCCGAAGTCGATAATGTGTTTTTCGAATTTCCCGCCGTCAATCTTGTACCAGTATAGTCCAATCGGCTCGTACTCTCCAGGATCCCTGCCATTGTGCGCCATATAGCGCTTTCCGGTGATGAGTTCCAGTTCTCCGTCGCCGTCAAGGTCGACAAGCCACAGATCATGGTATTGCGAAGCGACGGTATCGATGTCGTGCTTCACCCAGCTCCTGGCTCCCTGCGCGTCCAGCTTCTGCTCCCACCATGCAAGCCCGTAATCGTGCGCCTGCCCGCAAATGAGGTCCATCAGGCCGTTCCCGGTGATGTCATGGGCCAATACGGGTACGCTGGCGCTGCCCAGGTCGAACTCCCGGTGGAATGTCCAAGGCGTTTCAAACGGATTCTCCGGCTGCTCAAGCCAACCATCTTTCAGGATCACATCCATGCGCCCGTTGCCGGTAATGTCTCCGAACCCCATGCCATGGTTGCTGTTTTCAGACCCGATCGCATACTTCCTGAACGTACCGGTTCCCTTTCCATTTTCATCCACAACGAGTTTCAGAAAGAACTGCGGTTCGTTCGGCGTATTCGGAAAGATTTCCGGCATGCCGCAGCGGTCGATATCAATGAAGCGGATTGTTTCGATGTTGCTGCATGGCTCGATGAGGCGGGTCAACCACTCGTCGTCATTCCCGGGATTTTCCCGCCACATGACGCCTTCTCCCCACCAGGAGCCGGTGATGATGTCGATTTTTCCATCCCCGTTCACATCCATGCCGTAATCACAGAAGTCATGTTGGTAATTGCCATCGAAGAAAATGTCGCAGATCTTGTGCTTTTTCGTGAATTCCGGGCCCTCGTACCAGAACTCCCCGCTGACAATGTCGGGTATCCCGTCATTGTTGACGTCAAACACCGCCGCCGCCTCATACTTTACATCGTCCAGCATCCGTTTCCTGAATTTGAGTTCCATCTTTTGCCTCCTTGCCTTTATATGCCGCGATAGGGATGTTCTTGTAATTACAAATATTTCCAGCCACTATCAGAAGTACAGGAAGTCGTCACGAGCTTACCCCTATCCTCTCTTTCAAACGCTTGCAGAAGTACAGGAAGTCGTCACGGGAAATGTCCGGCGGAATCAGGTGGTCGAGTGATGCAATATACCCGTTCCCGGTGAACATGGAAGAGATTCGTGCCAGCTCGTAGTCAATTGCTTCCCTGCCCTTGGAAACTTCCCGCTTGTCAATGCCGCCCATGATGCACAGTTTCGGATATTTTCGCCTGTATGACACGATGTCGCACCCGGCCGCCACCTCAAACGGGAACACCAGGTTTATACCGGCTTCCATGTAAAGGGGAACCAGTTCGGAGCAATCGCCATCCGTGTCCAGGGAAAAGACGGGAATTCCATTCCGGTCGGCAAACGCCCTGATCCGCTTGTAATTGGGCAGCATGAATTCACGGACCATTTTCGGCGAAATGAGGGAGCCGTTCTTTCCGGACATGTCTTCCCACATATGGATGCAGTCGACCTTCACGTCCCGGCAGACCCTGTCATAGATATTCAACCAGAAATCTGTCAGGCTGTCCATCATGTCATGGATCAATCCGGGATCGTCATAAAAGGAAACAAGCAGGTGCTCGACGCCCATCATGTCGCGGAGGGTTCCGAAAAGGCCGTAAGGGTAACAGCCCAATTGGATGGCATGATTTCCTTCGTTGCATTGTCCGGCCACTTCAGCCCAGTTCTCCGGGAACCGGTCCGGGGACAATGGATTCAAACGCTCTCTTTTCAGACGATCCCAGTCTTGCCTGCCCTTTACCGGGTAATCGATGAATCTGGGAATGCTTGATCCCTCTTTCCGAATCTCCTGCGTGATGCCGAATCGATCGACGACAATCCGCGTGTTCGCGCGTTCTTCCAGGACGGAAGGCTCAAAATCGGGACTGTATCCAAGATTGACGGGGAGAAGGAAAAAACCTTCGTCAAAACCGATTCCGTCATCCCAAGCCGTGCCTTTTCCAAGGCCTTCCTTTTCCCAGCGGACAAGGGTCTCCCTCCACGGGCCGAAGTGGCAAAAGAATGGAAGACGGTCTACTTCCCGATCCAGCACGGTGTTGATGATTCTCTCGCGGTTGTTCATGATGAACCTTTCCGTGTTTCTGTTTGAGTCCATTCTGCGCCAATCAGCCGATCATTGGAATGGACATAAGTGATTCAAAGATGGATTGAAACGACATTGTCATTTACCCTGAAAATGCGCTGTTGGGTAATGAACATCCAATCAATCATGAGCGCATTTTCATGGCTTCCTGATGCTTCTCCTCGAAGCATGTAAAGTCTGTTTTCAGTTTGGACTTCAAGAATGCCGCATGGTATGATCCAAAGATGCAGCATTTCATGATCCTATCGACAGGGAGGTGCGAAATTGCGAAACCTGTACAGCATCGGGTATATGGATGCCGAAACATATCGTTTTCAAGCGCATCGCCATGATCATTGGGAAATATCCTACTACTTCCAGGGAAATGGCATCTCTACGGTTGGAGACCGTGAAATTCCATTCCAGCCGGGGGTCATCATTTGCCAGCCACCCGAAATCCCTCATGCGGAATATGCGGAAAATGGCTACCGCAACATTTATTTCAGCATCGGTGTGATGGATGGGGCACCGGATAAAGTGCAGATATACAAGGACAATGAAACCCGAATCATATATCATCAGCTGATGCAGACCCATGCGGAGTTCCACATGCGCAGGAAGAATTGGAGAAGCATATCCGAAAGCTTGTTGCAGACTGCCTATCAGTACATGCTTTCCTTCTCGCAGGAGGGAATCACGAACCCATATGTCGAGTTGCTGCAGAACCTGCTGGTCTCCAACCTGTCGAACCGGAGCCTGTCGATCGATCGGCTCATGCGCGAGG
>JANYKF010000240.1 GCA_025361665.1 Clostridiaceae bacterium | reverse complement strand
CGATGAAAAACGCAATGGGAAACAACAGCATGAGATAAATGTACTTGTAGAATAGAATTTCCTTCTTGATTGCCTTCCATTTGGATTTGGCAGCCTTTTGCGGCGGCCGGACCGTGCTTTCCGTGCTTAGCGACACGTTTTTTCCCCTTCCTGCTTATCATATGGATCGAACAATTCTCTCTTGTCCAGGGGACCAACAGGACTTGTTTGTAATATTCCACAACAAGATTCCCGTGTAGATCCATTCAAAACTGCACACAATTGATTGCAGCGAATGATGTGAATCATATGACTGTAAAGAGATTTCATCTCTTCACATTTATTGCATCGTCCTTCATCTCATGGTTTGTGTTTTCATCTTATCGTTGCATTCATCCTTTGTCAACATATCTATGCAAGAAATCAATCAATAATTGTCATATTTGATAAAGTGTAGTCAACTCCATCCAGCGCATGAAGTGTCGCATTCCATATATTACAATTCTGTTTTATGTTTTGATGATGTTTTGAAACATTATTTATTCACGGATTCAAGATCCTACTGCATCAGGTTGATTCTCGTTTTCGTAATACCAGATGGAAAAACCCGGTGGAATTTCTTCCGCCGGGTTTTTCCATTCATGCTTCCAGACCTGTGCCGCATTGTGATATATCATGAATGACCCATGTCTTCCCGATGACCCATGTTTTCCCTATGACCCCTGTTTCCCCGATGACCCATGTTTTCCCGCATTGACGGACGCATATGCCGTCTATTCCACGCGCGCTTCCGTCCAAAGCTGGTTATAGAGCGTCTTCACATCACCGAGATCGACATAGACCTCACTCTTTTTCAGCACTTCCACAGAAGGCCAATACGCATCCATCGTGAATATCTCGGGGTAGGCTTCCCGCATCTTTTTCAAAGCTTCCGTATTCGGAGAGGTGTACCCGACGGTTTCGGAGTTCTGAAAGGCGTTGTCCGGATCGAGCATGAAGTTGATGAAAATGGCGGCTTCCTTCGGATGCTTGCTGCTCTTCGGCATCACCATGGCGTCATACCATACATTCGTGCCCTCTTTCGGAATGACATAGCCGATATAACTGAAGTCGGCGGACTTGTCCCAGTAAAGATCCATGGGATCCCCCGAATAGGTGACCCCCATGGCCGCATCGCCATTGGCAATCATGTCTCTGATTTCATCCCCATAATACCCGTTGATAAGCGGTTTCTGCTCCACAAGGCTGTCTTTTGCCGCCCGCAGTTCCGCTTCGCTTGTGCTGTTCATCGAATACCCAAGTCTTTTCAATGCCACGCCCATCGAGTCGCGAACATCTTTCTTCATGATGATCTGGCCCTTGTATTTCGGATCCCAGAGGACATTCCAGCTGTCGATGGGATCCTTCATCATTTTTTTGTTGTACAGGATTCCCAGGGTACCCCAGAAATAGGGCACGGAATATTTGTTTCCCGGATCATAGGACAGGTTCTTCGTCTGGGGGTCTATGTATTTGTAATTCGGAATTCTTGAAAAGTCAAGCGGCAGGAGCATGTCCTTCTTGATCATTTCCGAAATGGCGTAATCGGATGGAAACACCACATCATAGCTGCTTCCTCCCGCGTCCATTTTTGCCAGCAGCGTTTCATTGGTATCGTAAGTCTTGTAATTGACGCTGATTCCAGTTTCCTTTTCGAACTTCTCCAGCAGGGTTTCATCCATGTATTCGCCCCAGTTGAACACATTGAGGGTCACCTTCGCTCCACAGCCGGAAAGGGAGGCCAGCAGCATCAGAGACATCAGGAACAAAGCGATTCGACTCTTCATCGGAAACTGTTTTTTGGTTCCTTTGCATCTGTTCTTCCTCGGAAATGGGTTCCCGGTACCTTCGATTCGCCTCTTGTTTGGTAATTGTTTCCATGCTGCTTCCGGTTGTCTCTTCATAGCATCAGTTCCTCTCCCTTTTCACTCTTTCGGTTGATGATGAACAGCAGGATCACCACCGTGACGAACATCACGGTGCTGAGCGCGTTGATGGAAGGCTTCACGCCGCGCTTGGCCATGGAATAGATGAGGATGGAAAGGTTCGTGGCGTCCGTGCCGGCGGTAAAAAAGCTGATGACGAAGTCGTCGATGGACATGGTGAAGGCCATGAGGGCTCCGCTGATGATGCCGGGGGATATTTCCGGCAAAATGACTTTCCGGAGCGCCATGGCCGGCGTTGCCCCCAAATCCATCGCTGCTTCCGCCGTGTACCGGTTCATCTGCCGCAGTTTCGGCAAAACGGAAAGAATCACGTATGGCGTACTGAAAACGACATGGGCGATCAGCATGGCCACTGCTCCCAAAGGCAAACCTGAGGAGATGAACAGGGTCATGAGCGCCACACCCGTGATGATGTCGGGATTCAGAACCGGCAGGTTGTTGACGTTGAGAACCGCGGTTCGTACCCCACGCCCCATATAGTGGATGCCGATGGCAGATACCGTGCCGGCCAAGGTGGAAATGAGCGTGGAAAGGAGGGCAATGACGATGGTGAACGTCAAGGCTTCCCTGATTTGCCGATCACCAATCATGTCCAGATACCAGTCGAAGGTGAATCCCCCCCACTGGCTCCTTGATTTCGAACTATTGAATGAGAAAGCGATGAGAACCGCTATGGGCGCATAGAGAAAGAGAAAGATCAGGCCCATGTAAGTCCGTTTCACAACCTTCATCATGCCGCCCGCCTCCCTTCCACCGGTTGGTTCGCGTCAATCCGTGACATGACGGCCATCGAAAGGAGGATGACGGCCATGAGGATGATTGAGAGCGACGAACCGAAATGCCAGTTGCGGTCCGACATGAACTGCTGTTCGATGAGATCACCAATGAGGGGCGTCTTTCCGCCTCCGAGCAGGGCGGATATGACGAACGTGCTGACAGCCGGCATGAAAACCATTGTAATGCCGGAGATAACGCCCGGGATGGACAAGGGGAAAATTACCTTCCAAAAGGTGAGAAACCTGTTTGCTCCCAAGTCGGAAGCTGCCTCAAGCAGGTGGCGATCGATTTTCGAGAGGACTGAATAAATGGGCAGCACCATGAACGGAAGGAAATTATAGACCATCCCGAGCAGGACGGCACCCTGCCCGGGCATGATTTCCAGTTTTGGAAGCCCCACCGAGAGCAGCAGCCGGTTGATGAGGCCGTTCGGTGAGAGCAGGGACATCCACGCATAGGTCCTGAGAAGGAAATTCATCCAGATGGGCACGAGGAAGAACATCAGGAGCAGGTTCCGGTAACGCAGGTCGGCCCGCGCGATGATCATCGCGACCGGATAGCCGAGAACCAGACAGATAAGGGTGCTGGCCACCGCAAGCAGAAAAGAGTCAGCCATGACCTTGATGTAGATGGGTTCGTTGAACCGGGCGAAATTGTCCAGTGTAAAGCGCCATGTGGTCATGTCGTGAATATCTCCGCTCGTGAAACTGTAGAGCAGCACGAGAACCAGCGGGATGATCACGAAGAGGCCCATCCAAGCTACATAGGGCCAGGCAAGCATTCTCATGCGGACCCTCATATCACGCATCACCCCGATTCACGGCCCGTACATCAGATGCGTACAGCTGCACGTTCCGCATATCAGATTTCTCCAGCTTCATGTTCTTGATATCGGATGGCTGCAGCTTCATGACCTGTATATCCCCCGCCTGCACTTTCATCCCCACACGGCTGCCGACCGGGAACATGACCGTACGCTGCACCAGGTACTCCCTGCGGTCTGTTTCTATGAGCATTTCATAATGGACGCCTTTAAACACGACGGAAGTGACGGTTCCCTGTAATTGACCTTCCCCGGGATCCACGGTGATGCGGATGTCTTCCGGACGGATGACGACGTCGACGGCCTCGCCCGGTGCAAATCCGAAATCCACACATGGAAAAGCGACCCCGTCGATGACGACGACGCGGTCTTCTGGCATGGTGGCTTCCACGATGTTGCTTTCTCCGATGAAATCCGCCACAAACCGGTTGACAGGTTCGTTGTAGATGTCCACGGGCGTGCCGACCTGCTGGATGATCCCCTTGTTCATGACCACCACCGTATCTGACATGGTGAGGGCTTCTTCCTGATCGTGGGTGACATAAATGAAAGTGATGCCGACGGAACGCTGCATGTCCAGCAATTCGATCTGCATCTCCTTGCGCAGCTTCAAATCCAGTGCGCCCAACGGTTTATCGAGCAGGAGCACCTTCGGCTGGTTGACGAGTGCGCGGGCAATGGCCACGCGCTGCTGCTGTCCCCCGCTGAGCGAATCGACATTCCGTTTCTCAAATCCCTCCAAATCCACAAGCTTGAGCATTTTCCCGACCCGTTCCCCGATTTCAGTGCGTCCCATTTTCTTAATCCGCAATCCGAACGCGATGTTCTCGAATACATTCAGATGGGGAAACAACGCATAACGCTGGAAAACCGTATTGATGTTCCGCCGGTAGGGCGGCACGGGATTCAGGTTCCGCCCTTCAAACAGAATTTCGCCGGAATCCGGCTCCTCGAAACCGCCGATCATCCGCAGCGTGGTGGTTTTGCCGCAGCCGCTCGGACCCAGCAGGGTCACGAATTCATTTTCCCGGATGGTCAAATTCAAGGTGTCCACCACCCTGTTGCCGGAATATGATTTCGTCAATCCCTTCAGTTCAATCAGAGTCTTGCCCATCGTCCATGCTCCTTCGGGGGTCGGAGGGGATTTTGTCTGGATCACGAATCGGAGCGCCTGGATCAGGGATACAGCGAACCGAACTTCGTGATGGGCATCACACGGAAAACGGCCTTGCCCTCAACCGACAGGATGTCGACCAGCCCGAAACTGCGGCTGTCAAGGCTCGTTTTTCGATTATCACCCATGACGAAAATCTTGCCTCCCGGAATCGTGATGGGTGCGAGTTCGCCATTCACCACCCTGTTTTCATCCGGGTCGATGCGGGCATACGGCTCGGCTTGGACCTGCCCGTTTACGATCACCTGGTTGTCCCGGATTTCCAAGGTGTCGCCCGGTACCGCTATCACCCGCTTGATGAGCCGGTTTCGCCTGAATTCCCCATGGATCTTCATCGATATGTCCGAAAGATACACATTGATTCGCCTTACGAAACCATCTGCGGATTCATCCTTCAGAAAGATCAGGATGTCGCCTTTCCGCGGCTCCGCAAAGCGATAGGCAAGCTTGTTCATGATCAGCTTGTCGTGGGGAATCAGGGTGGTTTCCATTGAACTCATGTTGACTTCAGTCAACGCAAAGACTTCACTTTGAATGAGCGAGGCCAGAATGAACGCCATGAGGATGTAGAGCACCCATTCCACCAATTCCCTCATGAATCCGTTCTTCTTTCTGCCGGTCGGCACGTTTCCTGTTCCTGCCTGTCCTGATGCCTGACCGGGTTTGTTTTCGGACGACCCGGATGGATCTCCCGACATTCCGTTTTGATTGTTCATTCCGCCTCCTGTCCCTGTCCCTGTCTGGTCACCGTCATCAGGATTTCATTGCGCATATGAACCGTGTCCGGATGAATGGGCTTTCCTTTGCGCATGACGAAGGTCATGGTGCTGTCGGCGCACATCACCAGGCATCGGTCAAGATCCTGATAGGCCACCCTTCGCAAAGGATACACCCAGTCTCCCTCACGCCCCGGCTCGATGTAATCGGCAATGTAGACAATTTTATCAAGCAGGGACATGCCCGTTTTTCCGGTCGTATGGCAGGCAATGGCGGACAAGATCCCGGGGTCCGTCACATGGAAGTGCTCCCTGGCGATCATCGCGCCAATTTGTCCGTGCAGCAGTTCAGGTTCAAACCGCTCCACCAGGTTGAACGCATAGCCGACCGCCTGCAGGCGCGCGATCGCATCGGCATCGGAACAGTGTTTTCCGCAATCATGCAGGATGCCGGCCAAAGCGGCGCGTTCAGGGTCTTCGCCATGGCAGATCGCCAATTTGCGTGACACGTCCATGACGCCTAATGAATGCCGGTAGCGTTCTCTGTCCAGTTTTTCGTGGATATAGCCCTGTATTTCCGCGAGGATGCCGTTCACGTTTGCTCCTTCCCGTAAAATCCGTGAGATGCGATGTAGTGAAGCACTGGTTCCGGAACCAGATACCGGATGCTTTGCCCTTTTGAGACCAGTCCGCGGATTTCCGTCGATGAATGGGGCATGGCTGCCGCGGTCGAAATACGGAATTCTCCGCCGTATTTGCCCTTCAATTCCGTGATGACCGCCGCAAGCACGGACGGATCCGTATCCGGGCGAGGGGCTGCGACGATCAGGGCCCGCGAGAGGATCCCTCCGGGCTGGTGCCAGCTTCCAAGCTGTGCAACTGAATCCGCACCGAGAATAAGCACCAGTTGCTCATACCCTTCTGCCTTCAGGCGTTCCAGCGTATCAACGGTGTAGGAATAGCCTTTCTTCCCGATTTCATGTTCTGCAATCCGGAAGGCCGGGTTGTCCGCGATGGCGAGCCTTGTCATGGCCAGCCTGTGCCTGGCCGGAATCAGCTTCATTCCCGACTTGTGCGGCGGTGTGCCGGCTGGAATAAACAGGATGCGCTCCAGGCTGAATTCCTCCCGGATATGTTCGGCAAGGCGGAGATGCCCGTAATGGATGGGGTTGAACGTACCGCCCATGATGCCTGTCATTTCCAACCTCCGGAAAATGAAGTGCCCGTCCGCAAACGCGGACAGGCACCCGGTCATCCGCCCGGTTTCAGCGGACCTTGTAGCCTTCGTCTTCAATGGTTCCCCGCAACGTGTCCCGATGCATGCGTTCGGCATCATACTCGATGGCGACCCGCTTCATGCCCAAATCCACAATGACGTTTTCAACGCCATTGAGGCAGGTGAGCGCATCGTGAAGGACCGTTGCACCATTTTCGTCCGATATGCCTTCCACCGTGAACGTC
>JANYKF010000084.1 GCA_025361665.1 Clostridiaceae bacterium | reverse complement strand
GGTCCGACCGCGCAGCGCCTTGTGCATGGCATCCTGGATGAGGTGCTCCGTTTCCGTGTCGACCGATGAGGTCGCTTCATCCAGCACGAACATGCCGGGATCTGCCAAAATGGCCCGGGCAAAGGAGATGAGCTGCTTCTGCCCGGTCGAGAGGCGGCTGCCGTTCTCCCCCACCTCCGCACCGTAACCCTTTTCCAGATTCATGATGAAGTCGTGCGCATTAACAAGGGTTGCAGCCCGCACAACGTCATCTTCCGTTGCCTCCTGCCTGCTGTAGGTGATATTCTCGCGGACAGTACCGGAGAACAGATGGGGTTCCTGCAATACGTAGCCGAGATTCGCGTACATCCACATCAGCGGCCGCTCCCGGTAATCAACGCCATCGATGAAGATCCCGCCGTCCGTCGGTTCATAAAAACGGCAGGCGAGGTTCACAAGCGTAGTCTTCCCCGAACCGGTCTCTCCCACGATGGCGACCGTCTCGCCCGGCCGCACGTGCAGATTGAAGTTTTCCAGAATGTTCTCACCTTCCTTGTACCCGAAAGTGACATTCCGAAACTCGATGTCTCCGTGGAAAGGGGGCCAATTCTCCCGGTTGGCATCGAACATGGCTCCAAAATGCTTTTCCACCTTCTCATTGTCCACGATATCGGCTTCCACATCCATTAATGCGATGACACGTTCTGCAGATGCCTGGGCATAGTTGAGCTCTGTGAACACGCGGGCAAACTGTTTCACCGGCTCAAAAAACTGCACGGCATAGGAAATGAAAGCGACCAGAATACCGTAGGTAATTCCAAGTGTGTTTTTCTGCATGGCCAGCCCGCCCTGCCAGAGCATCAAGCCCGCCGCGACACTTCCGAGCAGCATGATGATGGGCGAATAGAGCGAGTTGATCGTGGCCGCCCTGACGGCAAAACTGCGCATGCCGCCGGTCGCGGTCTTGAACTCCTTCAGCATGGCCTCTTCCACCGACAGGCTCTTGATGGTCTTTGCGCCGGTGATGCCCTCGTTGAAGGCGGCCGTGACATGTGAATTGAGCTTGCGCACCTGGCGGAAATTTCCCAGGATGCGTTTTTGAAACAAAAGACTCACCAAAACCAATGGGGGCACGGTCGCCAGCACCATCAGCGCCAGAATGGGACTTGTTATCAGCATGACGATGGCGGTGATGGTCATGTTTGACAACGACCAGAAAAGGTCAACCAGATTCCATGACAATGTCTGTCCCAACTTGCGGCAGTCCGATGTCAGGCGGGCCATGATCCAGCCAACGGGTGTCTTGTCATAATAGGCAAGCGGAAGCGTCTGCAGCTTTTCAAAGGCAGATTTGCGGATATCATAGGGTACATGGATCTCCACATGACCTGCATTCAGGATCATGAACCGGATGTTGACGGCCTGTATTGTGATGAACGCCAGTGCAAGGAGAGAAAGCGGCAGCAATTTGTCAATTCGGCCTGTCAACGCCACGTTGTCCACTGCGAAACGCTGAAACTGCGGAAAGGCCGCATCCACCATGCCGATGAGCACCATCTGAATGCACAGGATGATGATTTTTCTTTTGTGCGGCTTCGCAACCCCAATCAGCCTCTTCCATACACCCAGGTCGATGCGTTTACTGAATTCCTGTTCTTCAAGATTCATCTTGTCCTCCATGACAACGGTCCCGGCTCCTGCCTGCAGGCAGGAGTGGCAGATAAGGTGGGTGCAGCGGAAATGCAGATATCAGGCGGGTTCATCCATCTCGCCGATGCTGCTTTGAATATCCCATATACGCTTGTAATGGCCTTCTTGTGCTATCAGTTCCTGATGGGTCCCCATTTGGGCAATCCTGCCTTCTTCCAGCACCAGAATCTGGTCCGCTTCAGCCAATGTGGTAATGCGGTGAGATACGATTAGCGTCGTGGTATCAGATCTGCGATTATTCAACGCGGCTCTTATGGATGCATCGGTTTCCGTGTCGACTGCGGAAAGGGAATCGTCAAAAATCAGGATCGGCACATCACGCAGCACAGTCCGTGCAATGGCCACGCGCTGCCGCTGCCCGCCGGAAAGCGTAACGCCGCGCTCTCCTACGATCGTGTCGTAACTTTTCTCGAATTCGCGAATGCTGTCATGCACGCAGGCGATGCCGGCAGCCGTTTCCACTTGAGCATCCGAAGCAGTTGCTTCCCCGATACGGATATTCTCACGCAGGTTCCTGGAAAACAGGAACGGTTCCTGGAGGACGATGCCGATTTTTTCCCGAATGGCTTTCCGGCTGATACCAGACAGTTCCTGTCCATCAATGCGGATCGAACCGCCCTGATAGTCGTACATGCGCAGCAGCAGATGCAGCAGGGTACTCTTGCCGGAACCGGTGGCACCCAGAATGGCGGTGGTGGTCCCTCTTTTCACGCTGAAGCTTACATCATCGAGTATCGGCTTGTTTTCCTCGTAACCGAAACGTACATGCTCGAATTCGATGGCACCCTCAATGTCGGGAGCATGAATTCCAGTTTCATAATCCTCGGCAGGGGTATCAAGAATCTCATTGATTCGACGGAGCGAAACAAAAGACTGACCCATGAAACCCATGCTCTGACCCAAACCGCGAATGGGCCAAATCAGCATGCCGGCATAACTGGAAAAAGCAACGAGGGTACCCATGCTGATGACGCCACTCGAAACCCAATACGCACCGACGACGATGACCGTGCCAAATTGAAACATGCACAGAAAATCGGACAGCGACCAGTAAGAAGACATCAGCCTGATGATTTTCATCACGAGATCCCTGTATTTGCTGTTCTTCTCATCAAACTTCGCCATCTCAAGGTTCTGGGCACCAAAAGCCTTCACCACGCGAACTCCTGTCAGGTTTTCCTGCAGGGTGGCGGACAGGAAGCCTTCCGCCTCATCTGTTTCGGAAAAAGTCTTCATCATGCTGAGGAAGAACCGAATCGTAGCGATGGTGATAATGGGAATGAGGATGATGGAAATCAAGGTGTACGTCACATTCATGGAAGCCATAACAACCAGCACGACAACCACTTGAAAAATCGTGGAAAACGCATCAATGAACTGGCCGCCCACAAATCCCATGACTGTCTCGATGTCGGAGGTGCAGCGCTGGATGATGTCGCCTGTCTGCGCCTTCACATGATAATCGAAAGGGAGTCGGTTCAGATGATTATAAACGCGATCACGCATGCGTTTCGCGGAGCCTTCCGATGTCATCGCACTCCATTTCCCGCGGCCAAACAGGAACAAGCCCTGGATGCCCGTCAGGCTGACAAGGAGGATGAGCAGGAACCAAAGGTTTGACCGTACCCATCCGATAGCGATGTCTCCCCCGATTAGCGTGATGATCCGTCCGGGAAGGTCAATCGGTTTTCCACCCAGCACGGAGTCCAGCGATGTGCGGATGATCAGGGGGACAAGGGCTGCAACAAGCACGTTCATCATCACGGATACGAGAGCCAGGATGAACGTATGCCTCTGGCCTTCCATAAATTGTACCAGGTGTCGGATTTTTTTCATCGTGTCCTCCTTGGGACTTTTGTGGTGACGACAGATATCCCTATTGGGCTGTTTGTTTGCGGAAAAGCCGCAAAAACAGGACAATCATCAGGGATGATGCCGGGTTGCATGCGATTCGGATGAGGCTGCCGTCGTGCGGGTAACGGATTCGGGCTCCAGCTTAACTGGCCCTCTTGGTGAAGATGACGAAATTCCCGGCCGCGGCAGCCAATGCCCCTGCTATCGAATATACCCCTGCATGAAAGCTTCCAAGTCGATTGATCATGTCCGCGACCTCCTTCCATCCTGTGAATTGCCTACCTATAGTATTACATGATTGATGGATTAGCAACGGGTCTCACGACTTTTTTGTCATCTTCGGGCGATCATTTTTAGTGAATTGTTGATTCTGGTGTAAAAACTCACTTTTGTGAGTTTTCATGCAGGATGTCTCTGACTGTTATTGCTAGTATAATATGGCCATTTGCTGACGGAGTTGCCTGTCCGGAGAGTATCGGATATAATGTCCACATTCTAGGAAAGGAATGGCGCTCCCTTGTACGTCACCATCTGTTCGTAGCAGAGAGGATGACAGGAGC
>JANYKF010000144.1 GCA_025361665.1 Clostridiaceae bacterium | reverse complement strand
GATCTTGAAATCGACAGCCCGTATAATACATACATCCATCCAGGCCTGCCTCCGGGACCGGTCTGCTCGCCCCGCAAGGAAGCAATTCAGGCGGCCCTTCATCCGGACAAGACAAAGTACCTGTATTTCTTTGCCACGCCGGAAGGCGTCAACATCTACAATGAAACCTACAACGGTCATTTGAGCGACCAGAAAAAATACGGAGTCAGCGGCCAATGACCCGGGATGGACAGGCTATCCCGCCAGCAACGGAAAGCTTTCCGCGCAGGACCGAATATCCGCCGGAGGGCTTTCTTGCCGCGATGGAGGCCTCGGCCCGTGAACGGCACATCCCGATCATTCGTCCGGAAACGGCCGCGCTGCTTCGTTTTCTGGTTGCGTTGGCGCAGCCTCGCCGCATCCTCGAGATTGGAACAGCCATTGGGTATTCAACTGCCACCATGGCCCAGTGCCAGCCGCAGGGTGGATGCATCGACACCATCGAACTGGATGGGGGCAGGGTGGAGGAAGCGGAATCGAACTTTCACAAACTCGGCCTGACCGCCGGGATCCACGTGCTGCACGGAGATGCGCGGGATATCCTGCCATGCCTTTCCACGCCGTATGACCTGGTCTTCGTGGATGCGGCCAAAGGCCAGTACCCCGAATACCTGGAACCCTGTCTCCGGCTGGTGCGGCCCGGAGGCATCCTTGTCGCCGACAATGTGCTGTTCATGGGCCTTGGCGCGGACGATGGCGGTATTGGCCGCGACCCCCGCACCATTCCCCGCAAACACCGCACGATCGCGGTCAGGCTGCAGCAATTCCTGATGGAACTCCGCCAAGACAAGGATTTCGAGACCGCCATCCTGCCTTTGGGCGACGGTGTCACCGTTTCCTGCCGGAAAATGAAATTCATGGGAAGGTGAAAATGAAATGAAATCAAATGAAATCATTGGACCCGTACCACATCCCACCTGCGAATGCCGCAGCGGGGAAATGTCATGATTGAAAACCCATTGCCGGCATCTGTTCTCAAAAAGCCCGAACTGCTGGCGCCCGCCGGAAACATGGAGAAGCTCAGGACTGCCATCCGTTTTGGGGCGGATGCGGTCTATCTTGCAGGAAACCGCTTTGGCCTCCGAGCCGGCGCAGACAATTTCACGCCGGAAGAGATGCGGGAGGGCATCGCCTTTGCCCACGCCCAGGGCCGGAAAGCTTACCTGGCCCTGAACATCCTGGCACACAACCGGGATATCGAAAGCCTTCCCGCCTATCTGGACGATGTCCTGCCGATAGGCCCCGATGCCGTGATTGTCGCGGATCCAGGCGTCATGGCCCTGGTGTGGGAGGCCAGTCCGGCCATGCCCATCCACCTCAGCACGCAAGCGAACACCACCAACCACGCCTCGGCCTTGTTTTGGCACAAAGCCGGCGTCAGTCGCATCGTTCTTGCGCGTGAGCTTGCCCTGGAGGAAATCCGGGAAATTCTGCATCGCTGCCCTGAAAGCCTGGAGCTTGAGGTATTCGTCCACGGCGCCATGTGCATGTCCTACTCGGGCCGGTGCATGCTCAGCCATTACCTGGCCGGCCGTGACGCAAACCGCGGGGACTGCGCGCAGCCCTGCCGCTGGCAATACGGCGTTGTCGAGGAAAAGCGGCCCGGCGAATATTTCCCGGTGGTGGAGGATGAACGGGGTACTTACCTCTTCAATTCCAGGGATCTGTGCCTGTTGCGGCAGATCCCCTCCTTGGTGCGCACCGGGTTGTCCAGCTTCAAGATTGAAGGACGAATGAAAAGCCCGTTTTACACCGCGACCGTGGTAAAAGCTTACCGTGAGGCGATTGACAGCGCCTGGGCCGGGAAATGGGCGGAATCCGACGTGGTGCGCTGGGAACGCGAAGTGGCTTCCGTCAGCAACCGCGGTTTCACGGAAGGCTTTCTCGGCGGAGATCCGGGCCCCGGCGGACAGAAGACGGAGATCGGCGGTTATCAGCGTGGGTCGGACTTTGTCGCCCTTGTTCCGGAGCAGTCTGCTGAAGCCCGAGCCATACCGGGTGGCTGGCGCATGGAGCTGGAACAGCGGAACCGGTTTTACCTCTCCGATCTGCTTGAGTGCCTTTCTCCGGACGGACCGGCCTTTCCATTCAAACTGACGGCTTTGTACGACGGGGAGATGACTCCGATCGATGTGGCGCCACATCCGCAAATGAAACTTTTCGCCGACTCGGCCATCCCGCTTCCGGCCGGCAGTTTTTTGAGGCGGCCCCTGTCAGACATTTGACCGGATGAGCCGTATCATGAACGAAACCTGCATTTTGTATGGAATCAACCCTGCAAATACGTGGAAGGAGCTACATAATCGCAAGGAACGTGGCGTATTTGCAGTGGCTTCCTCGTGATTCGGTGCCATCCGGCGGCATTTGCCGCCGGATGCATGCAAATTGCAAAATGCAACTTGCATGAAAAAGTCGAAAATCGACTTTTTGCACGAGAATCA
>JANYKF010000140.1 GCA_025361665.1 Clostridiaceae bacterium | reverse complement strand
GCTCGCTTGCTCCCCAGCTTCACGCTTAAACCTGACCTCGCGGCTTCGGCTCCAGAAGTGGGTACGGGCTGTTGGCTGGACTTTGCCCGACCCGGCATTTCACCGGGCTATATATCTAGCGCCGAACCGGCGCACTCCTTTTGCAGGTCGGCAGTTTCCTGATTGGGATTGATTCTGTTTGCAGGTCGGCAGTTTCCTGATTGGGATTGATTCTTTTTGCAGGTCGGCAGCATCCGGATCGGCGACTATTATGAAAAAAGGATAAAAAGGCGCGGAGCCTCTCTTTTCAGAGTGACTCCGCGCACGGATGTCCGCGTGTAGAAGACTTTCCTTCTGACGCCGCTCAGGGTGAAACCCTTTAGGTGTCCTCACTTTTTTGGTATTTTACAAGATTTCCTGCCCGCTTGTCAAGGGTTGTTTTTGCAACATACCAACAAAACCAGCATACCAACATACCAACATAACCAACATACCAACACAACCAGCAAAACCAGCAAAACCAGCAAAACCAACAAGGTTCCCTAAATCGAGGGCATCACATTGCCTCCGGCAACCGGAATGTAGGCACCGGTGATGAAACTGGACAAATCGGATGCGAGGAAGGCCACCACATTGGCAATTTCCTGGTCCGTACCCCGGCGGCGCAATGGTACCGTGGAAGAATAGGCCACGCTGATTTCCGTGCCTTCTTCCCTGTCCCGATCGCTGATCGTCCATCCGGGTGCCACCTGGTTCACGGTGATGCCGGACGCGCCCACTTCCTTCGCAAGGATTCGGTAAATGCCGTCCATGCCTCGTTTTCCTGCAACATAGGCCGATTGTGTGGGTGCGTTCTGCATGGAGCATTCCGTGTTGATGCCGATGAAACGCCCCCATCCCTTTTCCTGCATGGCCGGAACAAACGCTTTGGCAAGGTGGACACTCTGCAGTACGCAGGTCCGGAACTGATTCTCATAATCCGAGGAATCCTGTTCGAGAATCGTGGTCCATTTGTAGCTGCTGACGGCATTCGCCACTGTGATGTCCGGCTTTCCAAGGGTTTCCCCGATGGTTTTGGCCATGTCGAGCACTTCCGCCAGAACCCCCACATCCGCCTGTACCACGATGGATTTTCGGCCCTTGGCGCGGATTTCATCAGCCAGCTCTTCGGCTTTCCTTCTGTTGCCATGGTAATGCACCGCGATGTCCGCCCCGCAGGAAGCCAGCGTGCGTGCCATGACACGGCCAAGTTGGCCGCTGGCCCCTGTCACTAGTGCAATTTTCCCGGTCAAATCCAAAGTCAGCATGGTGTCTCCTTCTTGATTTCCATTCATTCCGCCGTTCTGCCATCGCTGGCTCAGGGCATCCTGGTGCTCGAGATGAAGCATCGATGGGCTACCCCTCAACCTTGACGGGCAAACCGGTGTCCATGGACTGATTGCAGGCCAGCGTGAATGCCAGGGTACGCAAGGCATCCGCGTATGGGGAACGGATTTTCGAGGAATCTCCCGAAAGGACCGCATCCACAAACGTGCGATCGCACAGGAAGCCGGCATCACCCTCCTCCGTGATGTTTCGGACAGAATCTTTGTCCGAACCGCTCAAGGTGCCATCCCCTTTGATGACCAGGCCCGACTCATCGACCGCCTCCTCTTTTTTCCCACTGTAAATGTTCACTTTATTGAGAATATAGTGATCAAGTCTCGCATCCCGTGCGCCGAATGTGATTTTGCTGTCGAAGGCCGCCCCGCCGCTGGCATAGCAGCCGGTAGAAATGGAAGCCAGCGCGCCGCTCTTGAACCGGACGGCGGTCACAGTCAAATCTTCCGTATCATACCCTTCCACTCCGGTGACAAAGCCTTTTGTCCCCATTGTAAAGACGGTATCGGGTTCTCCGAACATGTACCGGATGATGTCGAACTGGTGGATGGTCTGTTCCACAATCTGGCCGCCGGAAGTCGCGCGCTTGACCCACCAGGGTGTTTCCGGAATCCCGCCAATTCGGGCGCATTCCACAAAAACGATTTCATGTTCCCCGATGAATTGGCGGGTGGGCTCCACAAGGTTGCTGTACCTGCATTGAAAGCCGGATGCCGTGATCGTTCCAGCTGCCGCCGCCGCATCGCGGATGCGCCTGGCCAAGGACAAATCCAGGGCAATCGGCTTTTCAACGAACATGTGGATGCCGCGCCGTATGGTTTCGAGTTCGATTTCACCATGCTGGGTTGGCGGAATGCAGATGAACACCATGTCCGGCTGAATCTCATCATACATTTTCCTGTAATCGGCATACGCCTTCCCGCCTGCCTGCTTTGCGAATGATTCCGCGCGTTCCGGAATGATGTCGCAGAATCCGGCCAATTGAACATCGTCATACTTCATGAAATGTTCCAGATGATAGGTTCCGATGCCTCCGCACCCGATAATCACAAGTTTCTTCATATCAGACCTCCCCATTTTTTTATTCATGATTCAACTTCCAGACTACACACTGTCGCTATTGTCAGTCCTCATGCAATGAATCATTCCCCAGACTGTGCCCCATCCAATTCCAGGGTGGCAGAGGGACTCACCCCATATTCAGGATGATATCCAAGGCTGCAGAGGTGGTCTCATACAAATAATCCGGTGTTCTGGGCATTCCGGCGAGTTCCGCCGTCAGATAGCTGTCATATCCCGCCTGGTTCAATGCCTTCATAATCTCCGCCCAGCGCGCGTCTCCCTGCAGGAGGTTGACAAATACGCCCTGGTTCCAGCTGGAATGCAGGAAATCCTTCAGGTGAATCCGAAAGATTCGTTTGTCCAGTATTTCGATCCAATATTCCGGGAAGGAGTTGATCAGGACATTCCCCACATCAAAATAGGCTCCGATGAACGGGCAATGGAAGTCATCGATGAACCGCGCCATATCCGTGGGGGAAGCGAAAAAGCCGTTCCACACATTTTCAAGACCGACTTTGATCCGTCTCGCTTCAATTTCGGGAACCAATTCCAAGAGAGACTGTCTTGAGTTCTCATAGGCCTGCCTGATCGAGGTCTTCTCCCCGATGCCGCCTGGGACAACCAGGATGCAGTCCGTTCCCAGTGCCGCGGCGCATTCCATTTGCTTTCTCAGGACATTCTTGCCGGATTCGCGTTCCTGCGGATCATCCGACCCCAGGGCAGCGCCATAAAGGGAGGTCGATATGCCGCAAACAGGCAGTTGGTATTTTCTGGACAACGCGTTGATCCGGTCAAAATCCACTTGTTTGGTCTCCATCGACAGACAATGAGCCGACGCATCCGTTTTGTCCAGATTGAGTTCAATTCCTTCAAATCCTGCCGCCGAAATGCCTGCAAACATGTCTTCGAATGAAACGGTTCCGGGGATGGTCCATGCATTGATCGACTTTTCCAATTTGCAGCCCTCCTCCACCATATGGAAATGGATGACATGGAATACTTCACGGATTCACAGATCCTGATGGTGTGTCCACGGAAATGTGCGAGTCTGAGTCTATCCCAGTATATGCTGTTCAGACGGAAAAATGAACCGTAAAAAGGCCGGACCCATGAATATTGTGACTCCATCCCTTGCAGTCAATCAGCCGAAGCCGTTGTTTTTGCGCCTCCAAAGGGGCCAGGATCATCTTTTCGCCGAATAAGGCAAGCCGTTTCGGCACTTGTGAATCTGAAGAACCGGAAGCTGCCTGCCCATACGGGATCACATCCACAACCAGCAATCCTTCGCGAACCGAAAGGTTGTAGTCTTCCACCATGCGGTTTGAAAGTTTGATTCTCGTGCAAAAAGTCGAT
>JANYKF010000101.1 GCA_025361665.1 Clostridiaceae bacterium | reverse complement strand
GGCGGCATTCAAGGCGGAAGCCAATGCAAAACGCATGTCTGCGGGTATTCTTCGTCAGGATTCGAGTGCGGCATCCGCTGAAATGGAACAAATGCAGCTGTCAAAGTGGAAACCGCTCGTGGAACAGGCAGCTGTTGAACTGGAAAATGTTTCCGCCAACCTGGCCGCGAACCTGGCGGATATCCTGCTTCTGGAGGCACATTTGTCCCGTCACAGGACATACGTGGAGAAAGGCGTGGAGCTGGCGGAATCACTGGCGGGCAAACTCGACGAACTGACAATCGGCCTTTCGTCATCCGGAGCCATGGCTGCAAACACGGACGGAAAAAACGGAAGCACGTCAGGAACGTTGAAAGCGGCACTGGCAAAGCAGCCTGCCTTGCCGGACAGCGCATCGGTGCGGAAAATGGCCGAAATGATGAATACAGCCTTGGGAAACTTGTCCGCATGGTCCACTGCGGCCACGGCGCTGAAAACCGGAACGGAATCATCGCTGCGGAATGCTGAGAGCGCCGGGGTCGGGTTCGGGTCTGTGACATCGGATCCGTTGAACGGAACGGGAAACCTGCCGAACCTTTTCGTCGTCCCTTCATCCGAAGAGCAGGGCGCATCCGGATTGTCGTCGTTGGGACAATTTTCCGCTTATGATGAAATGAAACGCAAGGGTATACTGGTTCTCCCGGATTTCACCATGAATCCCTTCCCCTCTGAAGTGGAACGGGATGAATTCCGGGAATGGTTTTCCGAATGGTCAGGAGAAACCGATCTTGCCGCAGGAACTGATGCGGCGGATACGACGGCAAAGGAGAAACAAGCTGCAAAAAAAACCCTGGGTTCCCTTCGGAATTCTGCCGGAGAGACAGCACGGAACATACAGTCCGGGGATGTCCCGGACAATGGCAGGATAGCGGTTTTCTCCGCC
The DNA here is from genome assembly GCA_025361665.1 of Clostridiaceae bacterium. Classification (GTDB taxonomy): domain Bacteria; phylum Bacillota; class Clostridia; order DSM-8532; family DSM-8532; genus JAEWSN01. The sequence goes on along the minus strand of JANYKF010000101.1, from coordinate 2,749 downwards.
GTGGAAGCACTTCTCCTGCCATCGGGTCCGCAAGGGAAGGCCGATTCCTCAGCCGCATTGTCGGAAATCGGCGCATCGCTGCTTTCTGTGGAAGAGTGGATGGGTTATGTTCTCCCATTGGCTGACGGGAATGCCGGGGACACGAAGATCAATGAGAAATCCGCCAATTACTTCACGCGCGGCCTGGACCGCGTGTCGGAAACGGCCAAACAGCTTGGCACGGCCATGGCCGGAGCGCCTGAATCCTTTATGAAAAGCCTCTACCTGAATGAATACATCCTGTCTGCCTTTAAAAACGCAACGACACCCGACGGTGGAATTCCCCAGGAAATCGGGTGGGGCAGGAACCCGGAAGACACCGCCTTTTCAAAAGGGGAAGCGGAATATGTCCTGTTCGGGTCTCCGTTGGAAGCGGATAACCTGTCTGCCATGAAACGGTCCCTTTTCGCCACCCGGATGGCCATGAACCTGCTGCATGTGTATACGACACCGGCGAAAGAAACCGCCACTTTGGCCCTGGCGACAACATTGGCCGGCTGGACCGTATTCGGAATACCGGTTGTTCAAAACTTTCTGATGATATCCTGGGCGGCGGCGGAATCCTGTGTCGATCTGGACAGGCTGTGCAAAGGGGAAGCGGTCCCACTGGTCAAAACGACATCCAGCTGGTATCTTGACCCCGGCAGCGTGAAAGAGGAACTTGTCCGGAAACTTCTGCTCAATCCCATGAAACAGCAGGTATCCAAAACCGTTGGGAATGGCTTGAATCGTGCCGATGAAGCCGTTCAGGAAACCGTGGGCGGCTGGATAGACTCGGGAGTTGACGAGGTGTTTGCGCCGTTGGAGATCAAGTGCCTGGATTTCGGGAAAGCTGCATCCGAGACCGTTCTCACGGAGACGGCAGCCGTGCCGGATGCCGTCGCGGATGCCGTTTCGTCGCTGATTCAACAATTGCCGGTTTCCGAAACGGGTGGTCCGCTGCTGGATCGTTTTGAAGAAATTCTTTCCCTCTGGATGGATACGCTTCGGAAAACATGTGCTGAAACCGTGAAACTGGAGTCAACAAGACAAGTGGAGGCTTTGCGGGAACGTGTGAAAGTGGAAATCCGATCCCGTATCTTTCAATCCTCTTTTTACAATGCGTTGGTGACACAGGCAAGAAAAACCGCGACGGATTTGGTCGATGCCGGTTTCGACACCATCGGCAAACAGGCGGACAACCTTTTTGGGAAGGGAACCGGCATGAAGGGCTTGAAGGCGGGCATAGCCGGGCGGGTGATGACCATGGATTACAGCGAGTATATTGCGTTGTATCTCCTTTTGGTCCCTGAGGCGGTAAAGACTTCCCGTGTCGCGGACCTCATGCAGCTGAATCTCAACCGGATGGCTCCGGATGCGGCGATGCCCATGAAAGAGCGGAACACGGCAGTGTATCTGCGCGTGGAAGTTTCCATGGATTTCTGGTTTCTGCCGGACGGATTGGTGAAAAGGGCAGGGTTCGGCTCCATTCGGGCGGAATGGGGACAGGGGTATTGAAATGGGGAAAGGAATGCGCGGCAGAGATTCCGGGAAGGGTAGAAAAATATACGGCAGTGCAACGGTGGAGGCAACCATCACATTGCCGGTATTCCTGATGGCGGTTCTGACCGTAATTTCCCTCATGCAGTATCCCGGCACATATAGGCAAGTGGGGAGCGCCATGTCCGACGTCGCGCGAATGCTTTCTGCCGGAGGCTATCTTGCACATCTGTCTGGCTTGCAGGCTGTCGGAAATGAGGTAGGCCGGATAGCATCAAACGGCTTTGTGATTGGGGGCGAAAAACTCAATGAAGTGACGGACACGTTCTCAGCCCTGGCCATTGAGCCGTCATCAGAGGCAACTCCCGAAAATGGGGCCATGTCGCAAAAGAAAGACACCGGCATGACTCCTGCGGGCATGGCGGATGCATACAGGTCTTTGAGCAGGACCCTGACGTCTGGCGCGGGACAACTGGTTGGAGCGGCGTCCAGCGAAATGTTGAATGGCCTTGTTCTGTCATTGTCGACAGAAAGGCTTAGGCAGGCAAATGGAAGTTCAAAAGTCGGAACCGATCCCTGGCGGCGACTGGGCATTCGAAATGGCATGGATGGCGTGGATTTGTCAAACAGCCGATATTTTACCGAGGACGGGACGATTGAACTGGTAGCCGTATATACCGTGAAACCACTGTCGCTGCTGGCTGTCGCGCCGGCTGTCCGTTTGTGCAGCCGCATCCGGGTCATTGCATGGGGAGCCGGTGTCGGGCCATCCCTGCGTCAGGCTTTTTCTTACGAGAAGGATGAGAGTCCGGATGACACTTCCATGACAAGCCTGTGGAACCTGGGGAACGACGCATCGCATCTGTGGCAGCGGGGCAAGGCCATCGAAAAGGCGGAGCTGGACAAACTGGAAGGCACCCTCAGGGGGGGTGTCGCCATCCTGATTCGGGCGTCGGACATGCAGCCCGGCTATGATGCATTGTGTGTCGGCCTGGATATTACCCGTGCGACCGGATTCCAGTTTGTCAGCATGAATCCATTCCTGACTACCTATCGGGACAATCCTTCCGCCGTGAAAGGCTTGATATGGGAACAGGCTGCCAACATGCCACGGATGGGCGAGAAGGTCTCCGCTGGAAACAGCCGGCTTCCCGTTTGCGTCGGCGCCGGATGCCTTACGATCATTGTTCCTGAGAACGCTCCCGATTGGCTGGATGCGGCCGTTCTCGAC
>JANYKF010000078.1 GCA_025361665.1 Clostridiaceae bacterium | reverse complement strand
CGGCTTGCCCCTGTATCACCGCCTGGACCATGACATGGCAGACTCCCGCGGGTTGCTGGTGAGCCTGCAGTCCCTCAGGAACAGCTGGACCGAACAATTTGCCCGTTCCATCAGACCGGCAGTGGATGCGGATTTTGCACTTTTATGGCACTGCGATGGAAATCTGATGGAACTGGTTCCCGATCTGCTGGAGGCAGGCGTGAACGGATTCCAGGGATTTCAATATGAAGACGGCATGGATTATGTGAAAATCTGCAAGCTGAAGGATAAGAAAGGACGGTCCATGATCATCCAGGCAGGCGTGTCGGTCACGCGGGAACTCCCATTGGGAAAACCTGACGATGTGAAACGGCAGCTTCGCTTCCTTGTGGAAAACGGACCAAAGACCGGCCTGTTCCTGTCCATGTCCAGTACCTGCACGCCTGGAACGCCATGGGACAATATCGACACGGCTGTTGCAGGATTCCGTCATTATCGCGAGCATGGAAGAGGGTAAGGATGGAGCTGCTGTATAAACCGGACTGGGCGGAGACAAAGGAACACTTCCTTGCCTGGTGGGCACATGAGGATTTCGGACGGTGCGCCATCGCCGTCACTTCTCCCAAGAAAGGGTTGAAGCCGGCATCTCCTCCTGCTTTTCCCGAAAAAGTCGAAGATCGGTGGCTGGATTTTGAATACCTCCATGCGGCAAACGAATTCCGGCTCAGCCGCACGTTTTTTGGCGGGGAAGCTTTTCCCTTGTGGACGCCGGGTTATCCCGGATGGGATTTCATCCCCGCCTATCTGGGCGCCAGGGTGGATTTGGCCGAAGAGACAGGTTGGGTCCACCCGGTGATTGCGGATGGGGAACTGGCTGACCATGATTATCGCGACCTGGTGATCGATCCCGGAAACAAATGGTGGCTGTTCGCTGAAAAGATGCACCGGTTCGCAGTGGAAGAAGCCCGGGGCAAATCGTTGCCCGGCATACAGGCCATCGGAGGCTGCGGAGACACCCTTGCCGGGCTCAGAAGTACGAATCAATTGCTGTTTGACGTGATGGAATGCCCGGACCATGTCCGTGAGTTCGAAATGTACCTGATGAAGCAGTGGATGGGCGTTTACGAAAAATTCCACGGAATCATCCATGAGGCTGCCGAAGGCAGCACGTGCTGGTTTCCGCTCTGGGCGCCCGGGCGGTTCTATCCCTTGCAGAACGATTTCTCCTATATGATTTCACCGCGGATGTTTGAAGACCTCTTTCTGCCTGCCCTTGCGATGCAATCGGAATATCTTGATTATTCGGTATACCATGCGGATGGTGTCATGGCTTTCGCCCATGTGGATGCGATCTGTGCGCTGCCGGGGCTTCAGGCGCTCCAGATCCTGCCTGGCGCGGGAAAGCCGAGTCCCCTCCACTATATGGATGTGCTGAAGAAAGTTCAGAAGGCAGGCAAGAACCTTCATATCTCCATACCGTGCGATGAGGTGGAAACGGCATTGGAATGCCTTTCCTCCACTGGTCTTTTCATTGATACGCGGTGCGATACCGAGGAAGAGGCCAGAGACATCCTTCAAATGGCGGAAAAGCGGTCAAGGGCATGAAGCGTCCGATCCTGCGTTTAGACCCACAGCCTGCATAGTACGACGACGGAACACCCGTGCAGGAATTCCATGGAAAGGCGGTAATTCGCAATATGGATAGGGAACCAGATGAAATCCGCATGCATATGGATTTGTCAGGGACATGGATGATGCGCGCGGAAAATGCCGGAACCGATTCTGATGAAAAGTCGGTCCATGGCTGGAGGGAAGTGACGATTCCGTGCACGTTCGAACACGGCCTGCCTGAGCACGTCGGTTTTCGGGGTACGTGCTGGTTCGAAAAACGCTTTACCATCCCTGCCGCCATGCAGGGCAGGCGAGTGGTTCTGTGTTTTCAGGCGGTCAACTACCATGCCGCCGTATGGATGAACGACAGTTACGCCGGAAGCAATGACGAAGGATTTTTGCCGTTTGAGATTCCGGTTTCAGGCTTCTGCAAATTCGGAGAGGAAAACATCGTTACGGTCAGGGCGAACAATGAAACCGCGCCGGGAGAGCTTCCCCCCGTACACTTCTGGCGCAGCCGGGGCGGAATCGTCCGAAACATTGAGCTGGCGGCTGCGGGATGGACTTTCATCGAGCATGTGAAAATCATGGCAAACCCGGAGGACGGAGAAGGACGTCTGAAAATCGAGGTCTTTTTGAAAAATGAGCTTCCCAGGCATGAACCGGTTGAAGTCTCCGTAAAAATCGTAAAAATCGGTGCGCAGGAAGAGATTCTGCAACTTCATGAGACGCTTGCCATGAGTCCTGGCGAATCCCGCGAGGCCGTGCTGGAAGGGGTCGTGCCGAATGTGAACGTCTGGTCGCCGGAGGCCCCATTCCTATATTCCGCTGTCATCGAAGTCATGATGGACGGCAGAAGTGTGGATTTTCAGGAAATCCGCTTCGGGTTCAGGACAATCTGCGTTCAGGAGGGGAAAGTGCTGCTGAACGGGAAACCGGTCTTTTTCAACGGGTTCAACCGCCACGAGGACTATCCCGACACCAGGCTCGCCATCAATCGGGCTGTTTCCAGGCAGGATTTCGAGGAAATGAAACATTCCGGGGCCAACTTCGTCCGCATGTGCCATTATCCCCATGACAGCGAAGAACTGGATTGGTGCGACGAACTCGGACTCCTCGTCATGGATGAAATCCCTTTGTGCGCACTGCTTGTTGACGTTCCGGGAACAAGTGCCGAGGAAGCCAGGCATTCGCTGGAACTGACGCTGGACCATGCCAAATCACAGCTCCGCAGGCTGATCACGCGGGATTTCAACCACCCGTCCGTCGTCTTCTGGTCCGTCAGCAATGAGACGAATGAGAAGGAAGCCGGGGTGACGGAGATCAACAACACCTTGATGCGGCTTGCGAAAAAGCTGGATCCCTCACGGCTCACGATGCATGTGTCCATGGAGCCTTACTGGACTTCCGGCATAATGGACACGTTGTATGAATATGATGATGTCATCTGCATCAACGAGTATTCACCGATGCATGAACGGCTGCACCTGCGCAATCAACAATACGGTCCGGCAGAGGCAGAGCGGTATTGGGCCGGTCATTCGGCTCGTTTTGCCGCCGTTTGGCCGGGGAAGCCGATTTTCGTCACGGAGTTCGGGTACCAGACCGGGCATTGGCTCGATGGCATCGAAGACGAGGCAATGCAGGCCAGAATGATTGCCACAGACTATTCGGCCATGCGTCCCCATGTCTGCGGCGCATTGGTATGGTGCTTTGCCGATCATGCCTGGCCATTGCTTTGGCCGGGACGGCTTCCTGTTTTTGGACGTGATATCAGCCTGTATGGCGTCATGACGAGGGACCGGCACAAGAAGATTGCGTTTGATGTCTACAAGAAAATCATCTCGGAATGACAACCTGGCCTGGAAAGGATGCGTGACGTGGAATGAATGGATGCAAAATCGGACTGCTGCCCCTGTATTTGGCGCTCTATGATACTGCCTGCCCGGAGATTCGGCCGCACATCAACGAGATTCATGCAACGATTGCGGACAAGCTTCGGGATGCCGGATTGGACCTGGTCTGCGCACCTGTCTGCTGCGTGAAGGCAGAGTTCCGCGCAGCCGTGGACACGTTCATTCATGAAGAGGTCTGCGCTGTCATCACACTCCACCTGGCTTATTCACCGTCGCTCGAATCCATTGATGCGCTGTGCCGGATCGAAGTGCCGATTATCGTGCTGGATACGACGGAAGCAGTGGCCTTCGACAGCCACACGGATCCTGTGGAGATCATGTACAACCATGGCATTCACGGCGTGCAGGACATGTGCAACCTATTGCTGCGGCGGGGCAGGAAGTTTTTCATCGAGGCGGGGCATTTTGAACAGTCCGATGTCATTGCACGAGTCGGCAGGCTTTGCATGGCAGCTATTGCCGCGTCGAAAATGCGTCAGGCCAGAGTCGGCATTGTCGGTCAGCCGTTTGACGGAATGGGAGATTTCAATGTATCCTTTGAAGAACTGAAGTCCACGATTGGCATTTCCGTTGTGCCTTTTGATTTCGGGAAGGAACCCGTCGGGCGGTACGCCGGGATGATCACCGATGCCTCGGTGAATGCCGAAATTGAAGAAGATTTGCGCCGGTTTGAGCCCGTTGCCTATCGGCGGGAAGTACATGAACGGACGGCCAGGGCAGGTCTTCTGCTGCGAAGCTGGATTGCGGAGAAGGAACTGACTGCTTTCAGTGTAAACTTCCTTGCCATTGTTCCGGATTCCGGTTTCGACTGCATGCCTTTTCTGGAAGCGGGAAAGCAGATGGCGTCCGGAATCGGCTATGCGGGTGAGGGGGATGTCCTCACAGCCGCATTGACAGGTGCCCTGGCTTCCATCTATCCATTGGCGACCTTCACGGAGATGTTTTGCCCCGACTGGCAGAACAATGCCATATTTCTGAGCCACATGGGGGAGATAAACATCAATGTGGTGGCGGAGAAGCCCAGGCTTGTCGAAAAAGACTTTCCTTATACCGAAGCGATGAATCCTCTGGTGGCGTATGGCCGTTACATGCCCGGCCATGCCGTCCTGGTAAACCTCGCACCGCTGGGAGGCGGCCGGTATTCCCTGATATTGAGCGAAGTGGAAGTGCTTGGCATCCAGGGAGAAGACAGGATGGCAGACAGTGTCCACGGCTGGTTCCGGCCACGACAGCCCATTGCAGAATTTCTGAAGCGATACAGCCTTGCCGGGGGCACCCACCACCTTGCCATGGTATATGGGGATGTGATCGGGGATCTTATCCCCTTCGGCGAAATGCTTGGGTTTGAAGTCATCGTGATTTGAATATGGCGGAAAAGTGATTTGCCCGGGTTAGGGAAGGATGCGAAGACAGATTATGCCAAGCAGGGGAAGCAAGCGATAACAGGTTATGCCCGGGTTAGGGAAGGATGCGAAGACAGGTTTTAGGAGGGATTGCCATGATGCGGAACATCTCAAGATCCTTGACGGATTTGCTGGGCGAACACTATATGTCCGCTGTAAAGGAGTGTGCGGAAACCCTATACGGCATGGAGGCGGAAATGGCCGATCGGCTGGCCAATGAGGCCCAAAGCTTTTACAGCCAGGAAACCCAGGCCCGTCAGGATGCGCTTCTGGAACGAACAGGCACACCCTTCACGGCTGCGTTCCCTAACGCCAACACCGGCGCGCCCTCGCTTTCATTCGGGCATGCAGCCAACCTGAACGCGTCCCCGTTGGGGGGTCTCGGCATTTTCCGCCTGGGAGAAGACGGGAAATTGTATATCGCCGCCAAGAGCGAGCACTACCATACGTCGATGGGCCATAATTTCGGAGGATACAGGCTGCTGAACACAGCCCGTTCACTCGGCATCACCAATGCGACGCACAACAACACCCGTGGCTACGTCACGCGCCTGATGGAGCGGGAAGTCATCAGAAATGCCAATGGTCTTGCAAAGGGCGATGATGGCGCACTGGATGCCATCCTGCAGTCAAAAGAACCGAAAGTGCTGAACCGGATCATCAATCTCGAAACCGGCAGCCTCGCGGTGGAAGCCGGCATGAAAATGATGCTCAACCGGTTCTACAGGCTCGACAATACCTGCAGGATGCCTCTTCATTCCGGAAAAAAGCCGGTATTCCTGGTCATGGCGGACAACGACGATGGCTTTGAGGCGAACTATCATGGAACGACGATTGTCGCGCAGACGTTCCGCGGCATGTGGCCGGAGCTTTACAAGGCCATCGAGCAGAGTGGCCTGTATCAAGTCGTCAGCGTGCGCAAAAACGACATCGCTGATTTCGAAATGAAAATCAAACGCTACAATGAAGGGGAATACAAAACGGCGGGATTCATGCATGAAATCATCCTGATGAACTATGGCGGCATCCGGCTCACGGAGGACTATCTTCAAGCCGCTTACCGCATGTGTGGGGAGTATGACACACCGGTCCTGGTGGATGAGATCCAGTCCTGCATGTGGTACAAAGGCATGTTCCTCTATCGGCTGTACAACCTGGCGCCGGATTTTGTCATTTTGGGAAAGGGCTTTCCCGGCGGGGAATACCCGGCTTCCAAGGTCATCACCACGTACGAGATGGATGGGCTGAATCTCTTTGGCGCGCTTGTCACCAACGGGCAGGAAGAGCTGGCCAGTCTGGCTTACCTGATCACGATGGAATTCTCGCAGGAAAATGCGGACGAGATCGCCCTGATGGGAGATTATTTCGAGACGCGGCTGAAGACCCTTCCTGCTCGTTATCCTGCCTTTGTGGACAAGATAGAAGGCCGTGGCCATCTCGCCGCCATCCACTTCATGAGCGTCGACATGGCGGCGAAATTCGCCAAAGTCATGAACGGCCATTGCATCGACGTGAGTGCACAAACATACAAGGCCAATTGCCCGCCCGCGGCATTGATGAACGGG
>JANYKF010000057.1 GCA_025361665.1 Clostridiaceae bacterium | reverse complement strand
GTTCCCGTCGATGACGGGCATGAAGAAAATGCCGGAGGTGGCCATCTTCACCCGAAACCCGCGTTCACCCGCCTCCTGGCTGAGTTCGGCGGCCAGCCTGTCCTTTTTGTCCTTGAACTGCCGGATGATGCGGGTCCGCTCCGACTGGTAGTCCTCCCCGTCAAAAGCCTTGACGATTTCCTGCTCGATGACGCGAATGAATTCCTCCATGTCGCGCTTGAAGCCGCGTCCCGTTCCCGCCGGCATATTCAGGGCCTTGGGCTGATCCGGGCTATCAAAATTGTGGACATGAACCCAGTCTTCGGGAATCGGCATGCTCCGGGCCGCTTTCTGCGTGCATTCCAGCGCATAGCGGGTTTTCCCTTCCCCCGCTTCGCCGCTGACATAGACGTTGTACCCTTCAATGCGGATGCGCAGGCCGAAATCGAGCGCATCCACGGCCCGCTGCTGGCCGATGAGCTCACGGGACGGATTCACGACGGACGTATCTGCGAAATCGAACGAATCCGGATCTGTCTCTCTGCGGAGCTGCGCAGCGGAAAGCGGCTTGACATCCATTCCCTTCATCCTCCTTGCCGATTTGGGTTCTGCATCCCGGTTTCCTGAAAACGAGACCACATGATGAGCGCATCTTCATCGTTGTCCGGATAATATCCGCGGCGCATACCCTCCACCTTGAACCCGAAAGACGCGTACAAAGCGATGGCAGCCGTGTTTCCCCTGCGAACCTCGAGTGTGGCCGATGTGACGCCGCCACCCTGCATTCCCTCGATCAGGGCCGACAGGAGCAGGCGGCCGATGCCCTTCCTCCGCGTATCCGGGTCCACGGCGATGTTCGTGATGTGGCCCTCTTCGAACACCAGCCAGGCTCCCGCATAGCCGAGGATTTGCTCCCCGTGCGCCGCCGCGAGGTAGAGCGCATGCTCATTGGCAAGTTCCTCTTCCAGCATCCCGAGCGTCCAGGGAACGGAGAAACAGCGTAATTCCAGTTCCGCGGCCTGATCCAGATCGGCTTCCGTCATCCGGCGGATGATCACCTCTTCATCCATCAGGTTTTCCCTGTTTCATGCGGGTTGAATCCGGTGCTTTCGAACCGGTGTCCCCTTCGGATTTTGCCAGCCTGTATCGCTCGGCCTGGGATGGGCGCAGGTAGTATGCCTCGAGCGCGCATGCATCCCCGGGGTCGTCTGCAGCCAGGAGGCGTTCCGCGAGAATCGCCACGGTTGCCGCCCGTGTGGAAAACAAGACGGGGTCGGCAGCATGAACGGCCATTTTAACGCCCGATGCAATCCATCTTTCCCGGATCAGCGGCAAAAACCGGTCGGCGGTGTCCCCGACCAGAAGGACGTCTTTTCCGATCGCCGCCAAGGCGTCGGCCAGGACATCCACATGCAGGACGCCATCTTCGAGCAGGCGCGAAGGAACGCGGTTCCCGAGGTCATAGAACCCGCAGAACGCCTGAAGGTTGCGGGCATCCAGCACGGGGCAGACAACGCCGTGAAAGTAAGGGATCGTGCAGGCAAGCGCTTCCAGCGTGCGGATGCCGACACATGGCTTTCCGGTGGCCGAAGCGAAGCCTTTCACCGTGACGATGCCGATGCGGAGCCCGGTGAATGAGCCGGGGCCCACGGAAACGGCAAAAGCATCCATGTCAGCCGGGGCCATGGAAAGGGATTCGAGCATGGAGGATACCATGGGGAGCAGTTTCTGAGAGTGAGTCCGTGCGCCATGCATGGCGGATTCCGCCAGGAGGGCGCCATTTTCCAGAACCGCACAGGTGGCGGTCATACAGGCTGTATCGAGTGCCAGGATCTTCAATCTCCGCCTCCCCCGGTCGCAACCGAGATCACCCTGTGATCATCATGGCCGGCGACCCTCATGATCCGTACCAGCAGATTTTCCGCAGGCAGCAAGCACCCGGCATTGCCGGGCCATTCCACCAGGCAGACCGCCTCTCCGTCAAAATACTCATCCCAGCCGATGCCCGGCAGTTCTTCCGGATCCATGATCCGGTAAAGGTCAAAATGATGGAGGACACGCCGGGAACCGTCAGGCAGGCGGCCCTCGTAACTGTTCACCAGGGTGAAGGTCGGACTCGTCACCGGTTCCCGGACGCCGAAGCCGATGGCCATGCCGCGCGCGAACACGGTTTTTCCGGTGCCGAGATCACCGTCGAGACACACGACGCTGCCGGGCGGGAGGGTTTCGGCCAATTGCCTGCCCAGATCGGCGGTCTCCGATTCATTGCGGCTCTCCAGCCGGGTGGCGCCTTCCCATCGGTTCATCGCGACTTGTCCCTGAAATGGACGATCCGTCCTTCGATGACCGTCACATCCACCCGGGTGCGCAGCGCGAACGGATGGCCGGACAGCACGATCAGATCGGCATCCTTGCCCGGCACGAGGCTGCCGACTCGGTCGGCGATTCGGCAGACTTCCGCCGCACGCGAAGTGATGGCCCGCAGGGCGCCGTCTTCCGACATCCCCTCCCGTGCCGCCATCGTCGCGCAAAGCAGCAGGTGCTGGACGGGAACCTCCGGGTGATCGCTCATGATGGCCGGCAGTACGCCTGCCGCCTCCAGCCTCCCCCCGGCACCAAGTTCCTGATTCCGCAGCTCAACCTTCGACCGATCCGTCAGAAGTGGCCCGATGATGACATCGACGCCGGCTTCCCGCAGCACGTCCGCCATCATCCAGCCTTCGGTTGCGTGCTCGATCGTCATGTCGAGGCCGAACTCCCGCCGGATGCGAAGGGCCGTCGCGATGTCGTCAGCCCGGTGGGCGTGCGCCTTCACAACCAACTCCCCGCGCAGGACCGGAAGAAGCGCCTCGAGCTTCATGTCGAATTCCGGTTTGTCGTTCTCATCCGGATCTTCTTCGTATTCCTTTTGGGCCTCACCGTATTCGCGCGCCTTCATGAGCTGCTCACGAAGGATCGCAGCTGTGGCCATGCGGGTGATGGGCATCTGGTGCTTTTCGTGGTAGACCGTCTTCGGGTTTTCTCCTAACGCGATTTTCATGGCGCAGGGTTCCTTGAAGGCCATCTCGTCCACCGTGCGGCCAACCGTCTTGAGGGCGGCAAACTGTCCGCCGATGACATTGGCACTGCCGGGTC
>JANYKF010000046.1 GCA_025361665.1 Clostridiaceae bacterium | reverse complement strand
ATGGTGTGGGTGGGATGGTGTGTGTGTGGGTGTGGGTGTGGGTGTGGGCTTGGGAAGGAGTGGAATGACGGGGCAATCCAAACGTTCGAAAAAAACCTTTCTCCTCCCTCCCCGCTCTCCCCCTTGTTGTCATCCCACCGGCGGGTTTCCTGCACGATGCTTTTTCCAGCCATCAGCAGGGTTTCCTGTCTTTCCGCTTCGGCGACGGCGGAACGCTGCACGGCACGGAGCGAATTGAGGTTTTTCATTTCCGAACGGGTTCCCAGTTTTTCCTGGCCAAAGGGTCTCAGGGAAAGGTTGACATCCGCCCGAAGCGACCCTTCCTGCATTTTGCAGTCGGATACACCGGTGTATTCCAGGATTTCCTTCACCGCCTCCATGAACAGGCGCGCTTCTTCCGGCGATCGCATGTCCGGGCGGCTGACAATCTCAATGAGCGGCACGCCGCAGCGGTTGTAGTCGACAAGGCTTCCCTGCGCATATGGATCGTGATTGAGTTTGCCGGCATCTTCCTCCAGATGGATGCGTTCAATCCCGATCCGTTTCTTTTGGCCATTCACTTCAATTTCAACATAGCCGTCACGGCAGAAGGGAAGATCGAACTGGGATATCTGGTAGGCCTTGCACATGTCCGGATAGAAGTAATTCTTCCGATCCATCTTGCTGAAGCCAGCAACCGTGCAGTTCATGGCGAGTCCGGCCTTCGCAGCGTATTCGACCGCCAGCCGGTTCAAGACCGGCAAAGTGCCGGGCATGCCCAGGCAGACCGGGCATGTGCGCGTATTCGGCTCCGCGCCATACTCGTTTGCACATCCGCAGAACACTTTTGAATTTGTTCTGAGTTCCGAATGGATTTCCAGGCCGATGACGATTTCATGATTCATGCGACTGGCCCTCCAATCGGTTTGATCGTACCATCCCGATCCGTATTTCCGTCTCTCTCTCCGTAAGGTTTTCCACCGGGTCCGCAATCCGTGACCAACGGTGAAACAAAGCGTCCCAGTGCCTGTTCGATCGCGTAGCCGGCCTGCAGCAGTTTCTTCTCGGAGAAGGGTTTTCCGATCAGCTGCACACCGATGGGCATGCCATCGCGATCGAGGCCGCACGGCACAACCAGGGCAGGCAGGCCGGCCAGGTTGACCGCCACCGTATAGACATCGGCCAGATACATCGCAAGCGGGTCTTCTGTCTTTTCGCCCAGTCTGAATGCCGTTGTCGGCGCGCAGGGCGAAACAAGGACATCGTGGGTTTCAAATGCCTTTGAGAAATCGTCGTGAATCATCCGGCGAACCTTCAGCGCCTTCACATAGAGGGCATCATGGTACCCGGAGCTGAGTGCGTGCGTGCCCAGCAGGATACGGTTTTTCACCTCGCGGCCGAAACCCTCGCCCCGGGTGAGGCGGTAGAGTTCCCGCATGTCCGTGGCATCGGGTGAACGGTGTCCGTATCGGATGCCGTCGAAGCGGGCCAGATTGGCGCTCGCCTCGGCTGATGACAGGAGATAATAAGCGGATATCCCGTATTCCGTGGAAGGAACCGAACAGTTCCCGGAATGGGCGCCCTGTGACTCCAATGCGCCGACTGCGCGAAGCACGGCTGTTTTCACTTCAGGTTTCAATCCGGCTCCGAAGTATTCATCTGCAAGTCCTATGGAAAACCCCTTGACACCCGCCTCCAAACCCGGAATGCAGGAATCGTACGCAACCGGCGCCGATGTCGAATCCTTCGGGTCGTGACCCATGATGGCATCCAGAACCCAGGCGCAATCACGGACATTGGAGGTGATCGGACCGATTTGATCGAGTGATGAGGCGAAAGCCACCAGCCCGAATCTGGAAACCGCCCCATAGGTGGGTTTCATCCCGACGACACCGCAAAAAGAGGCTGGAAGGCGAATGGATCCGCCGGTATCGGAACCCAGCGTGAAGGATGCCAGCCCGGCCGCGACGGCCGCGGCGGATCCGCCGCTCGATCCGCCGGACACACGTTCACGGTTCCATGGATTCCGCACAGGTCCGAAAAATGAATTCTCGTTCGAACTGCCCATGGCGAACTCATCCATGTTCAGTTTACCGAGCATCACGATTCCCGCCTTGTTCAGGCGGTCCACGACCGTCGCATTGTAAGGGGGCGTGAAATGCTCCAGCATGCGGGATGCGCAGGTGGTCCGAACGCCTGCCGTGCACATGTTGTCCTTGAATGCCATGGGTATCCCGGTCAGCGGATCCGCTTGACCGGCATCCAGGCGCTTTTGCGCTTCGTCCGCCTGTGCCGTCGCATCTTCCGGCGTTACGGTGATGAAGCAGTTGATATCCGGCTGAAGCCGCGCGATGTGGTCCAAATGGACCTGTGCGAGTTCTCTCGCGCCCACGGAACGGCTTTTCAGCAATTCGGCCAGTTCATGGACCGGCATTTCATTCAGTAGCATATGGCTCTTCCTTTACCCTCTGTCACTCGACCACGTTGGGGACGAGGTAGCAGCCTTCCTCTGTCTTCGGCGCAACAGCCAGCAGGACGTCCCGGCAGTCGTCATTCACTGCGGCATCCTCGCGCAGCGCATTGCGGATGGACAAGACATGTTCCATCGGCTTCACATCGCCTGTATCGATGGCCATCAATTGCTCCATGTAATGCATGATGGCGCCCAAATCACGGCTGTATTGAATTTCCTCGGCCCCGGTCAGGTGGATGGCCGCCAGATTGGCTACATATTGAATGGTCTTCCGGTCCGAGTTCATCAGGATGCCTCCTTGCATGGAACGTAGAAACGCGGACAATAAACAACCGGCGCACATGACGTCCGGCAGCCCCATCGCCGCGTTGTCAGCCATTATACCATAGGGTTTCCGGCATGTGCAAGGAATTCCGGCACCAATTCCGGCAACGTACATTGCTCGTACGCTGCCCGTGTATTGAAGCATCGAGGCCAAGGAATCAGGAATCCAAGACTATGCCGACCAATTCCATGAAAGATTCCGCCAGCCAATCCGGCTTTGCGTCCCGCAGGGCCTGAGTCTCCCCCAACCCCCACAAGGCGCCGATTGTCCGGATGCAGGCACGATGACCGGCTTCGATGTCGCTCCAGGAATCCCCGGCCATGATTGTCGCCTCCACATGAAGGCCAAGTTCCGTCATGGCAAGAAACAAGCCTTCCGGGTCCGGCTTCATCCGGATCAGCGTTTCGGGAGCGATCAGGGAGCCGAAATGGTGGCGGATGCCCAACCTGGAAAGAATCCGATCCGCCAGGGCGCCGGGCTTGTTCGTGACAACAGCCATCGCCAATCCTGATAATCGGTTCAGTCCCTCCTCCACACCTGGATACAGCGTTGTTTCCACAACGCTGTATTCCAGATAACGTGCCTTATAGACAGAAAGTGCGCTGGCAGCTGTCTCCCTGTGACCGGGTCCGAATTCATCGAAACACCGGGTCAGCAATTCTTTTGCCCCGTGACCGACATGGCCTTTTACGATTTCATAGGGCAATGCCGGAAACCCGTATTGTTGAAGTGTCCAGTTGACCGCGTGCATGATGTCCTGTCCGGAATCGATGAGCACGCCGTCCAAATCAAACAGGATTCCGCGAACCACACTGCCATCCCCGCACTGTCTCTCTGCCACTGATGCCTATCCTCTCTGCCTTGTCACTTCAAACAGCATCAGCGCTGCCGCCACGCCGGCATTGAGGGATGCAATGCTGCCTTTCATCGGAATCTTCACATGCAGGTCGCATTCCTTCAGGACGATGCGGCTGATGCCTTCACCCTCGCCGCCAACCACGATGGCAAGAGGTCCTTTCAGATCCGTTTCCGTATATGTCTTTTCAGCATCCGCATCTGCAGCAGCGACCCAAACCCCCTGTTCCTTGAGAGACTTCAGGGCCTGTACGAGATTGGAAACCCGCGCGACGGCGATGTGCTCCGTCGCTCCGGCGGCCACTTTGGCAACGGTGGCATTGAGGGCGACCGCTCTGCGCTTCGGGATGATGACGCCATGAGCGCCTGCGCACTCGGCGCTCCGCAGTACGGAACCAAGGTTGTTCGGGTCCGTCACGCCGTCGAGCACGACAAGGAAAGGTGCTTCGCCCTTTTCCCTGGCAATCGCGATGATGTCCTCCACCTCCACGTATTCATGGGCGGCCACTTCAACGATGACACCCTGATGGGCGCGCGTGGAGGACATGCCATCCAGTTTGCGCCTGTCCACATAAAGGACGGGGACACCCTTTTCCCTGGCCATTGCCACAATCTTCATCAGGGTCGGATCTTCCGTGTCTTTTTCGATGAGGACCTTGTTCATCTCATGTCCTGCCTTGAAGGCTTCCAGTACAGGATTGCGGCCCTCGATCCGATCTTCGGCCTCCTCGCGTTCGCCTTGGATGCCCAGGATGGCGCTGTCTCCGATATTCACGGCACTGTTCGGTCCCTGATAGCGGGGGCCGCGTTCGCCATTGTAATCCCGATCCATTTCGCGGAAGTCTTCCTGTTCATTCACATCACCGCGAACACCCATGTGGCTGCCGGAATCCGAATGGGGCTTATAGTCGCTCCCGGCGCGCGGCTTGAAACCGCCTTCCGTGCGAAGCTTGAAACCACCTTCCATGCGGGGCTTGAAACTTCCTTCCGTCCGGGGTTTGTATTCACCCTCGGTGCGCGGCTTGAAACCGCCTTCCGTCCGGGGTTTGTATTCACCCTCGGTGCTCGGCTTGAAACCGCCTTCTGTGCGCGGCTTGTAACCGCCTTCCGTCCGGGGTTTGTATTCGCCCTCGGTGCGCGGCTTGTAACCGCCTTCCGTCCGGGGTTTGTATCCGCCCTCAGTACGCGGCTTGAAACCGCCTTCCGTCCG
>JANYKF010000040.1 GCA_025361665.1 Clostridiaceae bacterium | reverse complement strand
GCCGGAGTGATATCACCGCTGCCGCCCCATGCAAAACCGTAAACGCCGGATTTCACCCGCTCATTGTATTGATCTTTGGTCAAAGTAAAGGCATCCTGATCCAGCAGCTTTTCCCGGTACAATTTGTTGAAGAACTGCAGGAACTGAAGATACGCCGCATGATCATACACAAGGTCTATCATCTGCGTGGCATCGTTCTTCACGAGCATCTGGTATCCTGTACCGGGTGCGAACATCTGCGTGAAGCGGGAAGAACCGATAGGATAGCCATCCGTTGTGTACGAATCAACATCAAATCCTGAATTTCCCATGGGGATGACTTTTTTGCCGTTGTATTTCTGAGTTGAAATTGCCTTGAGATAGTTATAAAGCTCCGTCGTATTCGTAGGGGTCTTCAGTCCGGCCGCTGCCAGGAAAGTGGCGTTGATCATCGGACCATCCTGGGGATAAAGGTATGTGCTCAAATCATTGGTCGGGATGGTGTTGCCCGGGAATACGATCAGCTTGCCGTCCTTGTCGCGATACTTGTCCAGTACTTCCGTGCCGATGTTGTCAATGGTATCCGGCGCGTAATTGGCCAAAACGTCGCTCAGATCCATAAACTGCCCGCTGGCAGCCAGTTCGGTGGCCAAAGGATAGTTGAAGGTGAGAATCGCATCCGGCAGATCATTGGCTGCAACCCTGGCACGCGCGACATCGCCGAACTTGCCCGTCATGTCCACCGTAAGGCCTTTCGTGTCGAGTTTGAATGTATCAAGCAAGTATTTTGCCGTGTTGTCTTCGGGATTGACTTCGGATCCCCAAAGGTCAGCCAGAACAGACAACTTCATCACATCAGGATAAGCTTTTAGTTCGGATACGACATCGTATCCTTTGGGCCGTGGCAGCTGTTCCGCCGGTGCGGCAGATTCAGTTGCGGGAGCTTCGGTGGTGGCTGCCGGCTCGGTGCTGGCCGGTGCGACGGATTCCGATGCGGCTGCGGAGGGTGCTGCAGTGGATGCGACAGGTGCAGCCGCGGGACTAGCCCCTCCACAACCGCTGACAGAGGAAAACAACAGAAGCAAGGCGAGTGCGAGGTAGAGAATTCTGACCTTTTTCATGGATGATCCTCCCTTTCATTCATCCGGCATCGGGGCCGGAATCTTCACTGTCCTTATGCGGGAACACTGATGTCGGTGCGATGGTGAAGCCACTGTTTTTTTCATTGTGCAGGTTCATTCCTTGACTGCTCCCAATGTGATCCCTTGAACAAAATACTTCTGCACAAACGGATATACAATGAGGATGGGCACGATGCTTGCGATGATGGCGGCATTCTTCACGGCTTCCCCGTTGGTTCTGAGCCTGACTCCCCTGGATGTCAGCTTTCCAAGCGAGGCGGCATTGCTGACCCCGTTGATGATTTGCAGCAAAATGACCTGCACGGGCTGCAGGTCTTTTTTGGTCACCAGGAACGCCGCGTAGATGAAATCGTTCCAGAACCAGACGGACCAGAACAGGGTCATGGTTGCCAGGATGGGCATGGAAATGGGAATGATGATGCGCCAGTAGATGACCAGATCATTCGCCCCGTCGATGCGGGCTGATTCCTCAAGGCTTATGGGGACATTCCTGAAGTAATTACGCATCAGGATGATGCCGAAAGGGTCGTATGCAAAGGGGATGATGAGCCCCCAGAAGCTGTTTACAAGCCCAAAGGAACGGACCACGAGAAAGAACGGGATCATGCCCACGGAGAGGAACATGGAGACGACAATGAGCATGTTGAAGAATTTCTTGCCCTGGAAATGAGCCCTGGACAGCACATAGGCCATCATCGAGCAATTCACGAGCGTCAGCGATACGCCGATGAGAACACGGGCAACCGAGATTTTAAATCCGTTGAGCAAGGATGCGTTCAGCACGACCGCCTTGTAGCTGTCCAACGTCAGCTTGCCGGGCAGGAGGAAGATGTCTGCCGTCGAAGAGGCAGATGTATCTGTGATGGAAATGATGAAAATGTACCAGATTGGATAAATCGTGGTCAGCATGAACAGGAACAGGTAGGCGATATTGATGAAGTTGAAGGCCTTTTCTCCGGTTGACTGCCTCATCAATACACCCCCTGTTCGCCGATGCGTTTGGCGAAGGTGTTGACGGTGACCAGCAGGATGACGCTGATGACCGTTTTCACCAGCCCTGCCGCCGCAGCCACGGAGTATTGCATGCTGCCCAACCCCGTCCTCAGCACATATGTGTCGATGACCTCCGTGACATCCCGCACGGGAAGGGATCCCAGCACCCACATCTGCTCCACGTTCGAACCGACAATGGAAGGGATGGCAAGGATCAAGAGGATGATGATGGTGCTTTTTATCCCCGGCAACGTGATGTGGAGCATCTGCTTCCATCGGCCCGCACCATCCACCGTGGCCGCTTCATACAGTTCCGGAGCGATCGCAGTGAGTGCTGCGAGGTAAATGATGGCGCTCCAGCCGGTCTCCTTCCAGATGTCCGACCCGATGGCCAGAGGCCACATGAACCAGGAGGACACTGCGAAATTGATTCTCTCCCCGCCAAGCGTCTCGATGAGCAGGTTGATGACACCATCCTCCGCCGAAAGCATTTTCTTGAAAATACCGATGACGATGACCCATGAAACAAAATGGGGCAGGTAGGAGATCGTCTGCACGACGCGCTTGTAAGGCCTGATTCTGACTTCATTCAGCAACAATGCAAAAACGATGGGAATTGGAAACGATACGATGAGTTTGATGGAACTGAGTCCGAGGGTATTGCGGATGACATTCTGAATCATGGGGTCGTGCAGGAATCTTGTGAAATTATCCAACCCGACGAACGGACTGGAAAAGAAACCTTTGGCAATGTCATATTTCTGAAACGCAACGATGATGCCGAACATGGGCAGATAGGAGAAAAGGATGAGGGAAATCACCCCGGGCACCAACATGACCCACATGATCCACTGGTTTCTGACTAGTTGCAGGAGGGATCTTTTTCTGACCATTCCGCACCTCGCGCCATTGATGATTATGCCTGATGACCCATTTCAATGAGTTTCGCGATTCTGGAAACCGGGGTGCCGGGTGTCAGAGGGCTGCCGGTGCTGGTCATGAACTTGCCGACACGTCTGCCCGCGGCAGCCTGCAGACGGATTTCCGCTTCCAGATCCGCATCTCCCAATAGTTCCACATGGGTGTACGGGTTCAGATTCCCAGCCAGGCAGCAGCGTCCGTCGATTTGCTTGCAGATGCCGGCATAATCATTGACAAACCCTTTCATGCTGGCTTCCATGATCAGCAGATCGGCTCCTGTTGAAAGAATCTGCTCCACACGGTCCGTGATGCCGCCGAAATAAACAAGGATCGCTTTTTTCCCAAGCCGCTTGATCTCTTTCACCTGTTCCGTCAGATAAGGCAGGGAGAATTGTTCGTAGGTATCCAGCGAAACCATTTCGTTTGTTGCTGTGGCGTCATCGATGTAGATGGCATCGCCGCCGGCCATTGCGCTGGCTCGTATGGTTTCGATGTTCTTTTCCAGCAGCCGTTTGCTCATTTCATGAATGAGTTCCGGCTCCTCCTTGAGCATGCAGTAGAAATTCTCCATGCCCACATAGTAGACGCAGGAGTAGAAAGTATTGACCACGCCGCAGTTGATGATGAACTTGTCAGGAAAGAAAGGCATCGCCGCCTCCAGGTAATCGTTCATTCCTTTGGCCACGAGGGCTTCGGCCCGTTCAACCTTGATTTTTTCTTTCGCATCCGCGCTGTTGAAAACAAGCCGGGTTTCATTTTCCCCACCACCGGAACCGGCATTGTGGATGGAATCCGGCACCGGTTTCAGGCTGTCGTTTCGCTTGTCATGATAAAACGGCTTCCCGTTTTTCAACACGACCCGGATGTTGTCCCGCTCTTCCCGCGATGGCGCATACCAAGGCTGAAAATGGTCGAACAGCATGGCGTCATAAAACTTCCGATATTCCTTTGCATGAAGAATAGGGTCTGAAAGGGTCCACTCATAGAACTTCCAGACCGGTTCCCCCGTCACCTCGACCCAATGATCCGCGTTCGACAGCATGACATACGGTACGATGACAGGAAAGTGTTCAAGCTTTTTGCCCTCGATGGCCGCATGCATCCATTCCCTGCTGTTCATGTTCATCCTCCCCCAGTGAAAACCACTATTGCACACAAAATGTTGGCTCGATGACAAAACCGGATGCTTATCGTGTTACTATCAACACCCTGACATCCAAAGGCGCAACGGCAATTTCAACTTCTCCATTCACAAGTTTGACAGCTGTGCCCAGCAGGTCCTGCACCCTTGCATTGTCAGGCAATGAGAATTTTTCCGATACGGTTTCCCTGCATGGGTTCGTGATGATCCAGGCTTCCTGCCTTTCACCTGCGCGCTTTTTCAGCAGGAGCTTCCCTTCGTGGGAAGGAAACGCACCGCATCGGGCAAGCAGCTTTTTCACCGCGGCTGATGTATCATCCGCCCGGTATGCGGTTCCGCTTGGTCCGATGTAGGTTCCGAGCAACCAAACCTTTCCTTTCCCATGGGTGCGGCAGACGCCAGCCGGTTCACCATCCAAATGAAGAATCACATCGTCTTCGCTGTTTTGAAGGTTCACTTCGTCCCTGCCGTTTCCCCCGGGACCTGCGCCATCATCCACCTTGAACGTCTGATAATACATGTTGGCTCTGACTTTTACGCCTGCAAGTGGTCCGGCGCCTTCAAGGAAACACGCATCCGCATACTCTCCCCAAGTGCGTTCCGGTTGGCTCCACCGGTCTTTCTCGCCGGGTTCCCTCACCATTGTGAATCGTTTCTGGGAAACTTTCAATATGCCACGCATTACCGGGTTCAATTCCCCACGCACGGCAAAGGCTACTTCGTTCAGACGACCTGGAGCCGCTTCCAGAATTACGTTTCCACCCTTTTCCGCATATGCGGCCAGCAGCCTTGCCACATCGTCCCCCATGGAAAGCGGCAACGGCACGATGATGGCTTTGTATGCGACTGTACGGGCCTCCCCGAGTTGGGACGCCTCGATGAAATCGCATGCGATATTGTTGTCCCACAACAGGCGGTACCAGCCGCGAATATCATACTCAAGCGCATTCGGCGCAAAATGAAGGGATTTCAGCTGCTGGTATTTCCATTCATCAATCAGGATGGCCACTTCCGCCTGCGGAGTGGAATTTTGTGCAAACAAGTCCGCATGCTGATTCAAAGCTGCTCCAACACGCACAACTTCTTCAAAGCGTTCCGTCGTGTCCCCTTCACTGTCAAACAATGCGAAACCGTTGGTCTCAGGGGCCATGATTTCCGCCCTGGTGATCCAGAAGGAAATGGCCGTTGCCCCAGAACCAATCGTCGTCAGCATCCAGCGACGCATGTCGTCTTCCATTGGCCTGCGGCCAAGATGGAAGTCCGTGCTGATCGGTCCGCCCTGGAATTCGGCAGCCCAAACCGGTGCTCCCGGACGGTTCGCACTGCGGATGTAATCCATCTTGTAGGCGAGTCCGTCCCACATCTCCGTATACAGCGCATCATGACGGTCCAGTCGGGAAAACTGCTTGTGATCGTCCCATCCATGCCCGCTGCCCCATGCCGGATAGTTTGAGGTTCCAAGGAAGTCCTGGGTGCGCGCATAGGTCCAATCCATGCCGGATGCGAAAGCAGGACCGCCCTTGTGGGCGAATACAGGCCTGCCGAGCGGATCGGATTCCTTGATGGCTGCGCATCTGGCTGTCAGCACATTGGCGATATTCACATTGTCCATGTAGTAGTGGAAATAAAACTCCTGAGGCGTATCTCCCCTTCGTTTTGACATTTCAGGAAGAATGTCTTCAAAACAGCAGTACTTGACATTCCAGTAAGTGTTCAGCTTTCCGATGTCTCCCTGATACATTCCGGAGAGCCATTTACGGTAAGCTGCCAGTGTATTCGGACAATAACAGACCTGGGAACCGATGAACATATCCGGCCAATAGCCGATTTCCTGCCATGTGTTCCATATGACTATATTTTCATGCTGTCCCAGATCGGTGACAAGCTTCCGGATGAATCGCAACTGATCCGCCATTGCCCCCGGATGATCGTAGCACGGACCCGGCTTGCCGTCAGCCGGCAAAGTGGACTGCGCCTGATAGGAAACCGGCAGCCCGTCCCGGCCAATCATCCTCGCTTCGGGATGCTTGCGCCAAAGCCAGTTCGGCGCCTGTTCACAGGTCAGACCCAGATAAACCCCCAGATCCAGTTTCTCTGCATATGCGATGAGTTCTTCATACCGGGAAAAATCATAGTGCCCTTCTTCGGGTTCGTCGAGCATCCAATTCTCCTGCAGCTTGATCAGGTTGAACCCCTTTTTCTTCAGGAGTTCCATGTCATGCTTCATCTCGGACATGGCGGGCATGGGTTCCCGGCACAGATGGGTGCCCAGGGGGAAAACCTTGGAGAATTGCTCTTTGTTCATGCGGAGCCCTCTTTTCCTATTTGTCATATTTTCAGGATTTGATGACTGCCTTCAAACCCGACATCATCAGGTTGGCAAAACGCGGACTTCCATCTACCGTCAGCACCTCGCCGTGCAGAAATCCCGCAAGGGTGCCGGCACCGCATTGAATGGACCCGGCGAGCATCGACTGCAATCCGGCACACCCGAATACCAGCGTGTTTTCGTTGCCGCAGAAATCGGCAATCCGTTGAGCGGCAATATCACTGCTGATCTGCCGGACGAAAAGTTCTCCGCCACCGGGTAAATTTGCACCTGTATGCAGGGCAAACTCCCCCTCGGGCGAAAGGTGAAGGTTCCAGCCTTCCGGAGAGGCCAATGCGATGTTCTCGAAGCTTTCGTCTGAAAACCGCGCTTCTTTCCGAAGGGAGGAGTACCAGCCAAGTGCCGGCTTGTCTCCCTCGTTATCCCGCAAAGAGAGGATCGTCCGTTCTCCGCCTGCTCTGAACTGGACCTTGCGGTCCATATTGTCATGGACATTGGCCCAGAAATTCGCGAAATGATACCGGCCATCCTTGATCAGAAGGAGAACCGCATCCTTTGCCGCCGGAAGCAGTACACCGGCACCGGCAGGACGCTGGAATGCCGCCCCTCCCCCTCCGAAGGGCACGCCGGGAAGAAGTCTGGATGCCTGGCGTAGAAAATCCTCCATGCCAGGCGCTTTTGCAAAGAAAACAATGGCGGCATCGGGCTGGAAACCAGTCGCTGCCTTGTCTGCCAGTTCCGAAAGCACGTTTTCATACGTCCCGGCCAACACCTCGCCCGCGTCG
>JANYKF010000067.1 GCA_025361665.1 Clostridiaceae bacterium | reverse complement strand
ACGTGATTTGGTGTGTTGAAGGCACAAAATGTGCCTTCAACATGCAGGATGTCAGAGACATCCTGCATAAAAACTCACAAAAGTGAGTTTTTACACCAGAATCCAATGTTTTCGGCCGGCAATGGCGGAATGGGAAAGGTTGTCTTTGTGGGAATGGTAGTCCTTCAATGCTGTGAAAATTACGAAATGGAAAACGTTCGCGCATGTGTTGCCCGCGTCTTCGCACAACTCGGCGGGATGGACCGCTATGTGAAACCGGGCATGCGCGTCGTATTGAAGCCGAATCTTCTGAATGCGAAAAAACCGGAAGATGCGGCAACCACCCATCCGGCTTTCGTGGAAGCGGTGGCGCGGGCTGTCATGGAAGCCGGCGGCATCGTCACGATCGTGGACAGCCCGGGGGGACCTTACAATGCATTCTGGCTGAAGCGGGTATATGCCCAGACCGGAATGGAAGCGGTGGCCGATGTCACAGGCGCGATCCTGAACGCGGATCTGCGGGTGGAAACCGTCCTGCTGGAGGATGGTGCACTGCTCAAATCGGTCCAAATCCTCAAACCGCTGGTGGATGCCGATGTGATCATCAACCTCGCGAAGTTGAAGTCCCACATGATGATGGTTTATACCGGCGCGGTCAAGAACATGTTCGGCGCGGTGGCGGGCACCGAAAAAGCGGATTATCATGCGAGAATGAATGACTATGATCGGTTTGCGAATGCCCTCATCGACATCTGTCATGCTGCCGCCCCGACCCTGAACCTGATAGACGGGATTACGGCCATGGAAGGGGAAGGTCCCGGTTCGGGCGTTCCCCGCCATCTCGGGGTGGTCATCGCCGCGGAGAATGCATTCGATGCGGACGCCGTCGCATTGGATATCATCGGCGTGCCGCACGATCATGTCCCTGTGATGCGGGCGGGGATCGCAAAGGGGTGGTTCAGCCCGTCTTCCGTGCAGGTCGTCGGGGTACCCGTTGCAAGCGTTCGATGCGACCATTTCGATGTGCCGACGCTGCTCCTTCGGGAAAATGGTGCGAAACCAGGGAAAACGCTTTTCTCCCGATTCGGTGGCCTGCTGAGGCCGCGTCTGGAGATTCGCACGAAGGACTGCATCCGGTGCCGGAAATGTCTGGAGAGCTGTCCGGCGAAGGTCATCCGGGTGAAACCGGACAAAACGCTTCTCATTGACAGCTCCGGATGCATCCGGTGCTTTTGCTGCCATGAACTTTGCCCGGAAAAGGCGATAGACATCCGGCGCGGTTGGATCTCCCGGATGCTGGTGGCTGACGGATTGGCAGGGAAAATGCGGAAACGGGACAACCGGCCGCCCAAAGGCTGATTGCGTGCGGGTCGGCGGTTGTTATGGTATGATATGTCATGGCAAGTCCACTGCGGCATTGCCATGGATAGGCTCCGGCACCCATGAAGACATGGGGAACGGATGATAGGCAGGAAATGACAGCGTGGCAATCAACATCGTTTTGCTGGAACCGGAAATCC
Source organism: Clostridiaceae bacterium (assembly GCA_025361665.1). GTDB lineage: Bacteria > Bacillota > Clostridia > DSM-8532 > DSM-8532 > JAEWSN01. The sequence goes on along the minus strand of JANYKF010000067.1, from coordinate 4,371 downwards.
CGCAGAATACCGGCAACATCGCCCGCAGCTGTGCGGCCACCGGCGCCCGCCTCCACCTGATAGGACCTCTTGGATTTTCCATTTCAGATCGGCACCTGAAACGGGCCGGGCTGGATTACTGGAACCAGGTGGACATCAGGTATTATGACGATTGGAAACAGTTTACCCGGCAGCGGGAGGCCGGACTTCTTTTTTTCGCTTCGACAAAGGGAATCAGGACATATGCGGAGCCTGAATATCCTGAAGATTGTTTTCTGGTTTTCGGACCGGAGACACGTGGTTTGCCCGAATCCCTGCTGCTGGAAAATTCCCGGCAATGCATCCGCATCCCAATGCTCGGGGGCATCCGTTCATTGAACCTGTCCAATTCCGTGGCCGTCATTCTCTACGAGGCATTGCGCCAGCATGGATTTTCAGGTCTCGACACGCATGGAAGACTGTCCGGGATGTCTGAGGGATAAAGATAGGAGGAGGCCACATGCAGAAGATCAGGAAAATCGGAATCTTGACCAGCGGCGGAGATTGTCCGGGGTTGAACACGGTCCTGCGGGCCGTCGTGAAGACAGCCGCCAGCAAGAACATCGAAGTCGTGGGCTACAAGGATGGATACGTCGGCCTGGTGTACAACCGGTTCCAGAAATTGGGGAGCGAAGACGTGTCCGGCCTCATCGACAAGGGCGGCACCATCCTCGGCACAACCAACAGTTTCAATCCGTTCGAGGTCATGGTGGACAAGGACGGTGAAAAGAAAGCCCGTGACATGACGGACAGGATCAAGGATACGCTTTCCATGCATGGCATAGATGCACTGATTGTCATCGGGGGGAACAACAGCCTGGCGATAGCGGCCGGGTTGTCCGATCGCGGCATTCCGTTGGTCGTGGTGCCCAAAACCATTGAGAATGACGTGCCTGAGACGCAGATGGCTTTCGGCTTCATGACGGCCGTCGATACGGTTACCTTTGCCATCGACAGGCTTCATTCCACGGCGGAATCCCACCATCGGGCCATGGTGATCGAGGTGGTCGGAGGCAAGACCGGCTGGGTCGCCCTTCACTCCGGCATTGCCGGCGGGGCGGACATCATCCTCATCCCTGAGATACCCTACAATATCAATGCCGTGGCCCGCAAAGTGCTCGAGCGGAAGAACGCGGGCAAGGGCTTCAGCATCATCGTGGTGTCCGAAGGGTGCAATCCCGTCGGATCCGGCAAGGAAGCGAGTGTTCGCGAACCGGATACCGGTGACACCATCCGATTCGGCGGCGTCGGCACGGATGTTGCCATGGAGCTGGAAATGCTGACACAGCTGGAAGCCCGTGTCACCGTCCTCGGCTACCTGCAGCGCGGAGGGGAACCATCCCCGCTGGATCGCCTGCTCACCACCCGGTTCGGCGCAGCGGCTGTCAATCTTGTCTGTGAGGGCCGTTTCGGGATCATGGTGAATGTGGATGGCTCCGATTGGACCGGCATCCCGCTTGCCTCCGTGGCGGGCCGGCTGCGTCATGTACCGGTGGATGGGGAGCTTGTCAGGATTGCCAAGGATTTGAATGTGAGTTTCGGAGAGTGAATCCACAAGGAAGAAGGACAGCAGGCCATGAATGGCTTTCACCAGATAGACATCGCAGACCGCACACCAATCGAAACAATCCTGAATGCGAACCGACCACAGGCCTCCGAACTGACATTCGCCTACCTGTACATGTGGCAGTTTGATTATCGGTTCCAGTTCACCATTCACGAAGGGCATCTGATGGTTGTATCGGAGTCCGCCTGCGACATCCCATTCGCCTTATGCCCGCTGCCGGCGGATGGAAGGTTCGAACCGGAAGCCTTCAGTCGTGCGCTGCATTGGCTGCACGGCTGTTTTTCCGGCGAGGGGAAGCAGCTGGTATTCGGCAGGGTGGAGGAGTCGCGCCTCCCCTGGTTCAACCAGGTTCCTTGGGCGGATTTCACCATTGAACGGTCCGACCGCACGGCAGACTATGTTTATGAGGGGTCGGCCCTGAGGGAGCTGGCCGGCAGGAAATACGGTTCCAAGCGAAACCACATCAGCCAGTTCGTGCGGCAATACCCTGGGTATGAAGTGGTTGCCGTAGGTCCGGAAAACCTCGGCGAATGCCGGAGAATCATCGACGAATGGTGCAGGGCGCATGACTGCACATGCGACAGCCCAGAAAGCTGCGAGAAGTATGCCTGCAACAAGATGCTCGATGTCTGGGACAAGCTGGACATGAAAGGCATCCTGATCCGCATTGCAGGCCGATTTGAGGCATTCACCATCGGGGAGCGGCTCAATGCGGATACGGCGGTCGTGCGGTACGAAAAGGGAAATGCCGATTTCCATGGCATCTACACGGTGCTCAACCGGGATTACCTTGTGAAGGACTGGCCGGATGCCGCCTTTGTCAACCGGGAGGAGGACATGGGCATAGAGGGTCTTCAAAAGGCGAAACAGTCCTATCATCCCTGCCGCATGACAGTCAAGTACACTTTGTTTCTGCAATACTGATTTTCTGGAGGGTAACATGGCAAAGACACCCAAAGTTTCAATCGTGATGGGAAGCGACTCGGATATGCCCGTGCTGGAGACCTGCCTGTCCACCTTGAAGAAATTCGGCGTGGAAGTCGAGGTCCGGGTCTGCAGCGCCCACCGCACGCCTGACAAGGCGGCGGCTTTTGCCCGGGGTGCCGAGGCGGATGGGGTGGATGTCATTATTGCCGCGGCAGGAAAGGCGGCGCACCTTCCTGGTGTGCTGGCGGCCTTCACGGTGCTTCCGGTCATCGGGCTGCCCATCCAGTCCTCCACCCTTGACGGGTTGGATTCCCTGCTGTCGATTGTGCAGATGCCATCCGGGGTGCCGGTCGCCACGGTGGCCATCAATGGCAGCGAAAATGCAGCGCTGCTGGCCGTGCAGATGATGGGCGGCACCTATCCTGAATTGCGTTTGCGCATGCATGCATACAAGCGGGAGATGGCCGAAGCCGTTGAAACAAAGGACCGAAACCTGCAGGAAAAATGGAAGGGAATGTGAGCGCATGCGTCATGACGGGGAACTATTTCTCGAAGGCCCCATGGTTTCTTCTCCCGCTGCGGAATGGACTTTCACAGCCAATATCCGGAAAACAGACGAACTGCATGAGGCGTGCGGGCTTTTTGGGGTATACGACAACGACGGACTCGACGTGGCCCGCCTGACCTATCTGGGCCTCTATGCCGTGCAGCACCGGGGTCAGGAAGGCTGCGGCATCGCGGTGAACGGTGACGGGGACATCCACGGCCACAAGGGGCTGGGGCTGGTCCCTGACGTGTTTTCCGACCGTGTGCTGGATCGGCTGGTCGGAAAGATGGCCGTCGGCCATACGAGATACTCCACCACCGGCGCCAATACCGTAGAGAATTGCCAACCGCTCATTGTCAATTACAAGAACAGCCGCGTGGCGCTGGCCCACAACGGAAACCTCGTGAACGCGGCCACCCTGCGCCGTGAACTCGAAGACAAGGGAGCTATCTTCCAGACATCGACGGATTCGGAAGTCATCGCCAACCTCATTTCCAGGTATCGTCTGCAGTACGCCAGCATAGAAGAGGTATTGGCAGAGACAATCAACACGATTCAGGGTTCATTCGCCATCGTGATGCTTACGCCGAAAAGGCTCATCGGCATTCGGGATCCGCTGGGAATCAGGCCTTTGTGCATCGGCCGGCTGGACAACTCCTATGTGCTTGCGTCGGAAACCTGCGCGCTGGATTCCGTGGGTGCGAAATTCATCCGCGATGTCGAACCGGGTGAAATCGTGCTGATCGGCGAAGACGGCATCGAGTCCATCAGGGTCGCGGACAAGCAGCGTCGCCTCTGCGTGTTCGAACACATCTACTTCGCGCGCCCGGACAGCTTCATAGACGGCGCGTCGGTTTACAACGCACGGCTGGAGGCAGGGCGCCAACTGGCACGGGAGCATCCGGTGGAAGCCGAACTGGTCATCGGCGTGCCAGACTCCGGTCTGACTGCGGCCATCGGGTTTTCCCGCGAATCTGGCATTCCCTATGGGGAAGGGTTCATCAAGAACCGGTATGTCGGGAGGTCCTTCATCCAGCCACAGCAGACGCAGCGCGAACAGAGCGTGCGCATCAAGCTCAACGCGCTTCGCAACGAAGTGGAGGGAAAGCGACTGGTGATGGTGGACGATTCCATCGTACGGGGCACGACCAGCCGCAACATCGTCCAGATTCTCAAGGATGCCGGAGCCATCGCCGTGCATATGCGCATCAGTTCGCCGCCCGTGATGTATCCCTGCCACTTCGGCATAGACATCCCCTCGCGGAGCCAGCTGATTGCCGCCTCCCATACCGTCGAGGAGATCCGGCGCTTT
>JANYKF010000480.1 GCA_025361665.1 Clostridiaceae bacterium | reverse complement strand
GATTGCGGTGGGGGTGATTTTTCTGGGCTTGTACAGGATGGCCAGCTTGTCGAGTCGTTCGTCCGGCACGCTGACGATGCCGATGTTGGGGTCGATCGTGCAGAAGGGATAATTGGCGCTTTCCGCTCCGGCTTTTGTGATGGCGTTGAACAAAGTGCTTTTGCCGACATTGGGCAGTCCGACGATGCCGAGTTTCATGCTGCGCTGTCCTTTCGGAATCCGCCTTGGAACGGATATCATGCTGAATGGGAAATGAGCTGGCTTTATGACCCATATCATTATAGTCGAAACAGAAAGATTTGTTAAGGAGCGGAGGCTTCCCTGTGGTATAATATTCAGAAACGCTTCAATGGCGCATGTGCCTTCTGATACGCATCGTGCGGGATCGAAGGCCATGCGTCCGGCAAGGGATGGATAGGGAATGGAACTGGAAAAAATGCGTTTGCAGAAATACATGGCGCTATGCGGCGTGTCCTCCCGCAGGATGGCTGAAACGATCATCCGGGCCGGCAGGGTGACGGTGGACGGTCAAGTGGTCACCGCCATGGGCGTTGCCGTCAATGGTTCCCAGGTCGTTGCCGTGGATGGTCTTGCCATCGCTCCGGAAGAGCACAAGGTATATATCCTGCTGCACAAACCGGAGGGATATGTGAGTACGGTGAAGGACCCCGAAGGAAGGCCCACCGTCATGTCACTGCTGGGCGGACTGACGGAACGGGTCTATCCCGTGGGACGCCTCGACTATGATTCATCCGGTTTGCTGATGCTGACAAACGACGGTGAAATGGCGCACCGGCTCACACACCCCAGACACGAGGTGTCAAAATGCTATATCGCCCTGGTGGAAGGAGTCCCGTCCGGGCACATCCTGAACGAACTGCGACGCGGCGTGATGCTCGATGGCCGAAGGACAGCCCCGGCGGAAGTGATTTGCACACCGGTCGGCGCCAATGCCTCGGAAATTGAAATGACCATCCATGAAGGGCGCAACCGGCAGATACGCCGCATGTGCGAGGCGATCGGACACCCGGTGAGGGCGCTCAAGCGCATTGCCATCGGCAGCCTTCCGCTGGGTGAATTGCCTGAAGGTGAATGGCGTTTGGCCACTCAAGAGGATTTGAACAAAATGACGGGGGAATCGTGATGCAGCCGGAAAACCGGACCGGACCCATTAAAAGCCTGATTTTCTACATGAAGGACGCCATCCGCTTCCATGATGCGGGTGTTCCCGTTGTCGTTCAGGTCATGTTCGTGCTCATGGTGGCCGTACTGTTCGGGGGATATGTGCTGGCGTTGCCATATGCCGCCGATCTGAACCGGATATCGGTCGGCGTGATCACGAAACTGCAGGAAATGTCAGCCGCCGATCCGAAATCGGCGGACATCGCCTCGGTTGTGACGCCTGAGGTTACTGCCGGCATGATCGCCGGACTCGGGAGTTTTCTCGGATGGATGCTGACCGCCAAAATCCTGGTCCAGGCATTGTCCTTGTTTTACGCATACTTATGGCATTTGAAGCGGGTTACGCCAGACCTGCCCTTCGGGATGGCCGTGAAGGGTTTCCTGATGAAAACCCCGCGCCTGATCATCAACAACCTGATATTCTACGGATTGATCGTTCTGGCGGGTGTCGCGGCCTCCGTTGTCTTCTCCCTGATTGGGCTGATTCTTCCTCCACTGGCGGTACTTCTCGCCAGTGCCATCCCAATCCTATATTTCGTCGCCACTTCGGTCTTTGCCTTTCGCGACATGTCCGTTCTGGTGGGGGGAACAGGTGCCATCAGGACGTTCCCGGCGGTTTGGCGTCTCACGGCCGGTTGCCGCAGGGCTGTTGTTGGAAACATGATGATGATGTACCTTCTGGGCATGGCCGTTTCCTGGGTGGCGGTCGGCATTTCCGGACAAGCGCTTGTGGCTACGTTTATCGCTGCCTTTCTGGAGGTCATTCTCCTTTTGATTACCCAGCGGCTGGTTGTGAGGATGTATGAAGACGCGAGTGGAATCGTCATTCACCCGCACGTTGCGCTTCCAGTTGAAAGACCCGCTTCCAGTTGAAAGACCCGGTTCCAGTTGAAAGACCCGGTTCCTGTTGAAAGACCCGGTTCATGAGGTTCGGCACGCCTCGTGATATGAGCATGATATGAGTATTGGCACACCTCCTGAAATCCTTGACACAAGCGCATTTGTGCACGTATAATCATCCACAGGCAAATCGGCCGGCTTCGGAACATCCTCGCGGATCTCGGGTCGCCTGATTGTCGTAAACACACCGAGAGGGGAACTCATGTTGCATTTTGATGAAATCAGACGGGTTGATCCTGAGATCTTCGCGGCCATCGAAAAGGAAATTGCCAGGCAGACCGAGAAAATCGAATTGATCGCATCCGAGAACTTTGTCAGCAAAGCCGTTCTGGAAGCGGTCGGCAGCCCGCTGACGAACAAGTATGCCGAAGGATATCCGGGAAAGCGCTATTACGGCGGATGCGAGCATGTCGATGTTGTCGAGGCCCTCGCCATTGAACGGGCGAAGGAACTCTTCGGCGCCGAACACGCGAATGTGCAGCCGCATTCCGGCGCTCAGGCCAACATGGCTGTCTTCTTCGCCATGATGGCGCCGGGCGATACCTTCATGGGGATGAACCTTGCCCATGGCGGCCATCTTAGCCACGGCATGGCCCTGAACATGTCCGGAAAGTATTACAAGGTGGTTCCTTACGGCGTCCGGCAGGATACCGGGTTCATCGATTACGACGCGCTGCGCGCCACGGCGCTGGAATGTCGCCCGAAGATGATCGTGGCGGGGGCCAGCGCGTATTCCCGCACGATCGATTTCGCAGCATTCCGTTCCATCTGCGACGAAACAGGCGCACTCCTCATGGTTGACATGGCCCACATCGCAGGCCTTGTGGCAGCCGGTGTGCATCCGAGCCCGATTCCGCATGCCGATTTCGTCACGACAACCAC
>JANYKF010000437.1 GCA_025361665.1 Clostridiaceae bacterium | reverse complement strand
AGAATGATCTTCCGCCGCTGACGGCCTTCAAAATCATGGAATATGTCCGGCGGGGCAGGGGGCTGACACCCGAAGAGGAGGAGCTGATGCGGGAAAAGGGGGTGCCGGAATGGTATGTCCTATCCTGCAAGAAGATCAAATACATGTTTCCGAAGGCGCATGCCGCGGCGTACGTCATGATGGCCTTCCGCATCGCCTGGTTCAAGGTCCATCATCCCATGGCGTTTTACACAGCTTATTACAGCGTCCGGGCCGACGGTTTTGACGCGGGAACCATTGTGAAGGGCTCGGAAGCCATTCACCGCGCCATGCGCGAAATCGAAGTCAAAGGCAAGGGGGCCACCCAAAAGGAACAGGACGCGTACACGATCTATGAAGTCGCACAGGAAATGTATGCCAGGGGGATCCGGTGCCTGTCGGTCGATCTGTACAGGTCGCATGCTTCCCGGTTTCAGATGACGCGCGAGGGCATTCTCCCGCCATTCACCGCCTTGCAGGGGCTGGGTTCCGGGGCCGCGAAAAACATCATGGCGGCTCGTGCTGGAGATCCTTTCCTTTCGCAGGAAGATTTGAAAATCCGCGCCGGCATCTCCAAGCCGGTGATCGAGATTCTCGAAGAGCACGGTTGCCTGAAAGGCCTGGACACATCGAGCCAAATGTCAATGTTTTGAGGAGGAGTCGGCATGTCTGATTTGATGAGGAGGTTGGATGAGACGGCATCCTGGCTGAGGGCACGGATCGATGCCGTTCCAAAGGTGGCCATTGTTCTGGGGTCTGGTCTGGGAGCCCTAGCCGATGCGGTTTCCGGCAGGATTGAAATTCCCTATGCGGAGATTCCCGGCTTTCCCCATGCCACGGTTCCCGGGCATGCGGGCACCTTGCTGTTCGGCACGCTCGAAGGGGTTCCGATCGTGACCATGAAAGGCCGTTTCCATCACTATGAGGGCCATGACATGGAGACGATTGTCTATCCCATCCGGGTGTTCATGTGCATGGGCATTGGGAATCTCCTGCTGACAAACGCAGCTGGCGGGGTGAACCTGTCGTTTGCGCCCGGAGACCTCATGGCTTTGACAGACCATATCGGGTTGTGGGCGGACAGCCCGCTCCGCGGACTGAATGAGGATATGCTTGGCCCCCGGTTCCCGGACATGTCAAAAGTATATGATCCGCTCCTCATCCAGTTGGCGGATTCCGTCGCCAATCGCATCGGGTTTGCGCTGCAGCACGGGGTATACGCCTGGTGCAGGGGACCCGCCTTCGAAACGCCGGCCGAAATCCGGGCCCTGCGCATGCTCGGCGCGGACGCGGTCGGCATGTCGACCGTACCTGAAGCCACTGCGGCCCGGCATATGGGGATGCGCATCCTGGCGATATCGTGCATCACCAACATGGCGGCCGGTATCCTGGATCAGCCGCTGACGCATGAAGAAGTGATGGCAACGGGGAAGATGGTGGAACAGCGGTTCTCAGCCCTGATTGCCGGAATTGCGGGGCAATGGGGAAAGTTGTGAGAGGCCGGGTTTCAACCGTCGATGGAAGATGGTTGCCGTGAAAGCAGCCATCTTTTTTTAAGTCCCATCATTTGGGAGACGCTGTAAATCAAAATGGCCAGCCAGATGAGCGAGAAAGCCAGCAGATCGCGGGATGTGAAAGCTTCGCCATAAACCACCACGCCGATCAACAGCTGCAGGGTGGGTGAAATATACTGCAGGAATCCCAGCGCGCTCAGGCTGAGTCGCTGGGAGGCATGGCCGAAGAGTATGAGCGGAATGGCCGTGATGATGCCGGCCAGCAGGCTCAGCAAAATGACAGGCAGACTTGGCTGGCGAACTGTGAGACCGCCCGCTGCAGCGGAAAAGCCAAGGAACAGCGCCGTTGGAAGCACGAGCAGGCCGGTTTCCAATGTCAGGCCGGTTGTGCCATCCAGGCCCACGAGTTTCTTGGTCAGGCCGTAGAAGGCAAACGAGAAGGCCAGTATCAGCGAAATCCATGGGATCCTGCCGTATCCGGCCGCCATCACGGCCACGCCGGACAGGGCAAGGAGCACGGAGACCGCAAGGACGGGTGTGAACTTCTCCTTCAGGAAAAGGACCCCGAGGGCAACGGAAACCAAGGGATTGATGAAATAGCCAAGGCTTGATTCCACAATAAAGGCATGGTTGACAGCCCATATGTACACGAACCAGTTGACGGTAATCAGGACGGCACTGGCGGCAACCAGGATAAGCACCCTGCGGTCAGCCAGTTTCCGAACCATGGTACGAAGCTGTTTGCTGAAAAACCCCAATGCGAACAGGAAAAGGGCGGCATGCAGAATGCGGAAACTCAGAATCGTCTCCGGTTTGAAAGCCGACAACAGCTTCCAGTAGAGCGGAAAAAACCCCCAAAGCACGTAGGCGCCGAGTCCGGCAGCCGCCCCCCCGACAGCTTTGTTTTTAACCATGTCGTGCATTTGGATTATGCTTCCGCGGCAGGAGCGGCTTGCTCCGCCTCTTCAACGCTCTCTTCCTTGACTGCCTTGACGATGGCATAAGTTTCATGCTCCGAATCAAGGTTCATGATTCCTTCGGGCAAATGAATGTCGGAAGCCATGAAGGCATAACCCAATTCCTTGCCGGAGACATCCATGACCGTTGTGTCCGGCATCATGGCGGCTTTGCCCGATACCTCGACTTCCGATCTGAGCACCTGCAGGTGCAGCTGCCTGTGCTCCAGTTCATCACGGCCATGGAAGGTGACAGGCAGATGCCTTTTGACTTCCTGATCCGCCGCGACCAGCTGGATGGAGACATGAATGACTTTTCTTGCGACAGGATGCCGCTGGACATCCTTGATGAAACCGAACTTTGTTTCACCCGCGATCGAAACGTACAATTTGGCATTCACCCCATGATTCGAGATGAGTTTGTTCAACGATGCGGCTTCGAACATGACGGAAGTGG
>JANYKF010000436.1 GCA_025361665.1 Clostridiaceae bacterium | reverse complement strand
TTCAGAATGCCGTGGTCATAGCCGTGGATGGTGTTCTGCATGGCCTTGTCAAGGGTGGTTTCCCCGAGGAACCCTTCGTCCGCCAGTTCCTCGACGGCCTCGTAGACGCCGCGGAGATGGACCGCCTTCGCGCCGTACCCGATGAGGCATGCGACGTGGTGAACCTCCCGTGGCTCGTAACTGTCCACGATGAGGGAGCACTTTCCCCGCACGCCTTTCCGGATCAGATGGTGATGCAGCCCGGCCGTGGCCAGCAGGGAGGGGATGGGGGCCGTTTCCGGGGTCACGCCGATATCCGTGAGGATGAGGATGGTGTGGCCTTTCCCGATGGCGTCTTCCGCCGATGCGAAGAAGGCTTCCAATCCCTTGTCCAAACCTGCTTCGGGGTTGAAGAGCATGGAGATTTCCGCACTCGAGAGCCCGGGCGCACCCTGCCGGATGCGGTCGAGGGAAGCGCTGTTGATGACGGGAGACGGGAGATGCATCTTCAGGCAGTTTTCAGGCCGGTCCAGCGTGGGATCCCCGTTCGGCCCGAGGAAGACATCCATGCCGGTGACGCATTCCTCCTGGTAGGCATCAATCGGCGGATTCGTGACCTGGGCGAAGAGCTGCTTGAAGTAGTTGAAAAGCGGCTGCGGCTTGCCGGACAGGACGGCGATGGGCGCGTCGAAGCCCATCGCACCAATCGGGTCGAGGGCATTGAGTGCGATGGGCAGGATAGTGGTCATGCGATCCTCATGGGTCCACCCGAAGAAGCGCTGCATGTCGGTATGGCTTTCGGGCGCGTTCCTGCGTTCGTACGCCGGTTCGCCGCAGGGGATGACCTTCTCCGTTAGCCATGTTTTCCAGGGTCCGGTCAGGAAGGTGTCCTTGATTTCCCGGTCCTCCATCAGCCTGCCATTGTCCGTATCGAGCATCAGCATCTGGTTCGGGCCCAGTTTTCCCCGCCGGATGATGTCGGAGGCATCCACATCGATGACGCCGGACTCGGAGGCCAGCACCAGGATGCCCGCCCGCGTGAGAATCCACCGTGCGGGGCGAAGTCCGTTGCGATCCAGTACGGCACCGACCTGGCGGCCATCCGTGAAGCACATCGCGGCCGGACCGTCCCACGGGGGCATCAGGCAGGCTGCGTAGCGGAAGAATTCACGCTGGTTTTCGTCCATGGTCCCGTCTTTGGACCAGGGACCCGGCATCATCATGAAAAGAGCCTGGGGAATCGATCTGCCGGTAGTGCAGAGGAATTCCAGCAGGTTGTCGAATTTGGTCGAATCGCTTCCGTCTTCGTCCAGAATGGGAAGAATGTCTGCGAACCGTTCTGCGAGCCGACCCCCGTTCATTGCAGCGGAAGCGGCCAGCGTGGCGTGCTCGCATCCCTTGAGCGTGTTGATTTCCCCGTTGTGGGCCACGAACCGGAAGGGCTGGGCGCGGTTCCAGGAAGGAAAGGTGTTGGTGGAGTACCGCGAATGGACCAGCGCGATGGCCGAGATGAAATCTCCGTCCACCAGGTCGGGGTAGAAGTCCGAGACTTGCCAGGCCTGCATCATGCCCTTGTAGACAATGGTTTTGTCTGAGAAGCTGGGAATGTAGGTTTCGCGTTCCGCTTTGCGCATGGCGTTTTCAATGCGTTTGCGCAGGACGAAAAGCCGGGTGTCGGTGGCATCCGCAGCCGCCTTCCAGGTGATGAAGAGCTGCCTGACGAAGGGGGCGCTGGCCCGCGCGCCGTTGCCGCACGCATGGAGGTTGGTCGGCACGGTCCGCCAGCCGATGATGTCGAACCCTTCTTCCGTCACAAGGGAATCAATGGCCGTTTCATCTTTTTTACGTTCCGCTTCGTCCAGAGGCATGAAGAACATCCCGACGGCGTATTTTCCTTCGCGCGGCAGGTGGAAATTCAGTTTCATGCGGAAGAAGCGGTCCGGCATCTGGACCAGGATGCCCGCACCGTCCCCCGTGTCCGGATCGGCACCGGTTCCGCCGCGGTGGGCCAAGCGCACGAGGATTTCCAGTGCATCCGACACAATGGCATGGGAACGGTTCCCGTGGATGTTCGCGACGAACCCGGTTCCACAGGCGTCATGCTCGAATTCGCGACGCCAGAGGGCGGCTGTTTTCCCGGGACCCTGTCTGAGATGATAATGCCGATGTTCGCTGTCCTTCATATCTTCCACCTGCCAATGCGATGCTGTTGGCCCTTTCTGTCGGTCATCCCGCATCCGCACGCTTTCGTGCGGCGCGATCACTGTATGTGGCTTTTGAGCGCGGTCGTATCACTTGTGCTTTGCACCATATATGTCGAGGATATGACGGGAGACTTGCTCCAACGGCTTGCCCGTGTCCATGCTCTGCTTCTGCATCTGGCGCCAGGCCTCCGCCTCCGTAAGGCCGAGACCCTTCATGAGCGCGGATTTTGCCTTGTCCGCAAGGTTCCTGCGCTCCAGCCCCGCCTTGAGTTTTTTCGTCTCGTTCTGCATGCGGTGGTACCGCTCCCGGAACTGCAGAATCATATCGAGAGAGGTGACCAGGCCGACGGCGGTGACGGGACTCGCCAAACAGGAAATGTCCAGGTCTCCGACGGACTGCCTGGCGTAGGACATCTGATCCGGGGGCACGATCAGCAGCACGGATGCACTGCAGATGTCCTGGAGGTCTTCGGCAAGCGCCAGTCCCGTCATGTCGGGCAAGCTGAATCCGATGACGGCGATGTCGCAGGGGCGGCTGCCGACCGCACGCAGAGCCAGCATGCCGGTTGTGCAGGTATCCGTGATTTGGTACCCCCGCGCGGCGAGGATGCCGGACATTTGTTCCATGGTCTCCTGATGCCTGACCACGATCAGTACACTGCTCCGCACCGCCGCACCTCCATTCGCCTGGCGTCGGCTGTCCGTTCCCCGCGCGGACAGCGGCACCGCCGCATCGCTTTACCCCCGGATACAACGGAGTTCCGATTCAAACGGGTGAAATCAGCAGCTCCCAAGATACTTCTCTGTCTCCCAGGCGTGCACGCAGTGCTGATACTCTTCGCACTCGAGCCATTTTGCCTCAAGGTAGCGTTCCGAGGCATGCGATCCCAGCGTGCCCAGGATGAGCGTGTCCGCCTCCAGCGCCCTGAGGGCCTCCTCCAGACTCCTGGGGAGCGGGTCCGCGCCCAGCGCACGCCGTTCGTCCGCATCCATCGTATAGAGGTTGCGTTCCACGGGCCCGGTGGGAACGAGGTTTCGCAGAATGCCGTCCAGGCCGGCTTCCAGCATGACGGCAAAGGCCAGGTAAGGGTTGCAGGAAGGGTCCGGATTTCGCAGCTCGATGCAGGTGGACTGGCCGCGGATGGCGGGAACCCGGATCAAAGGACTCCGGTTCCTGGCTGCCCATGCGTTGTAGACCGGGGCTTCGAACCCTGCGACCAGGCGCTTGTAGGAGTTGATGACGGGGTTCGTGATGGCCATGATGGCCGGGATGTGTGCCATCAGGCCGGCTATGAAGGAGTAGGCCATTTTGGACAAGCCAAGTGAATCCAGCGGTTCCGGAAACAGGTTGATTCCTCCGCCCGACAAGGAAAGATTCGTGTGCATGCCGCTGCCGGCCATGCCCGCAATGGGCTTCGGCATGAAGGAGGCAGCCAGTCCGTGCCGTTTCGCCACCGTTTTCACCACCAGTTTGAAGGTCATGATGTTGTCGGCGGTTTTCAGCGCCTCGTCGTACCGGAAGTCGATTTCATGCTGGCCGTTTGCCACCTCGTGATGGGAGGTTTCCACGGAAAAACCAAGGTCTTCCAGCGTGAGGCAGATGTCGCGGCGCGCATCCTCGCCCAGATCCATGGGGCCCAGGTCGAAATAGCCGGCGTTGTCGTGCGTGGTGGCCGTCATTTTCCCCTCGTTGTCGGTGTGGAAGAGGAAAAACTCGCATTCGGGACCGATATTGAACACATATCCCAGGTCTGCGGCTTTTTTGAGTGATTTTTTCAGGATGCGGCGCGGGTCCCCTTCAAAGGGGAGTCCGTCCGGGCCATGGACGTCGCATATCAGGCGGGCGACACGCCCGTTCTGGGGACGCCAAGGGAAGATCGTGAAGGTGTCCGGATCCGGATAAAGGAACATGTCGGATTCCTCGATTCGCGCGAAACCGTCGATGGAAGATCCGTCGAACATGCACTGGTTGCCCAGCGCGGTTTCCAGGTGATCCACCGTGATGGCGATGTTCTTGAGGGCGCCGAACAGGTCGGTGAATTGCAGGCGGATGAACTTCACATCATTGTCGCGAGCCATCCGAAGAACATCCTGACGCGTTTTTGCTTGCATTGTCCTTCACACCCCTTCCATAAAAAAACGACAACCAAAAACGGTGCCGTCCTTCATAGGATACCGCCTTTGGAACGTCGTTGTTCCAGTCAGATAATCTTGTCCTTGCAGGGTACATCCTTGCCCCTTGCTTGCCTGTTGACATTATACCACAAATCTGTGCCCATGCAACACGGATTTGGATAAGTTGCGGATAAATCGAGAGGAGAACCGCATTTTTATTCGGATGACAGGATCCGATATATCCATGAAAACCTTTCTATAAAAGGATTTCTGAGATATGTGCATTGATATTGAGACTCACTGATGAAGCTGGAAATGACGGAAATGACATCATGGACTTGCAAATGATATTTCGTATAAACGATTGAGGAGCCAAGGAGCGGAATGTACAGGCAAATATACACGCTGCTGTTTCCATGGAAATACTGAATTCACGCACGCCTATGATATGATATCCATGGCTGTCCGCTTCTGCGGGAGGGATTCATGTGTTTTGGCATGTAAAACAGCCCGTCCT
>JANYKF010000394.1 GCA_025361665.1 Clostridiaceae bacterium | reverse complement strand
CCTGGTGGATGATTTTCGCGTCGATCGTGACCCTGGGCGGTGCGGGGCGTGCATTCGGACTGGACTACTGGCTGATTCCCTGGGTGACGAACGTCTGGGATTCATTCTGGAAGAACCGCAAGCTGCGGCTCCTTTTCCGGCACGGGCTCGATCGCTGAATTGCGGAACCGGGTTTTGTGGTATGATATGGGATGCTCACGGGCATGTTGGACCGCCGAAAACTGGAGGAACGTCGTACATGTGGGAAAATCAGCCCTGGATTCGCGAGGAGATGTCCGCTTTCGAGGCATTTGCCGCGGAGCGGTTTGCGGCAAAAGGGGTGGCGTTCAAGGAAATATCCGCCCGGCTGCTGTTGTCCGGCGGCAAACGGCTCAGGCCCGCCATGACGATTCTGGCTGCGAAAAGCGGCGACTATGACCGGAAACGTGTTTTCCCCGCGGCACTGGCTGTAGAAACCCTGCATGCCGCCACCCTTGCGCACGACGACATCATCGACGGGGCCGTCCTGCGCCGGGGGGAGCCCACCGTGTCGGACAGGCACGGGGTCAACATGGCGGTGTATACGGGAGACTACCTGTTCGCCAAAAGCATGCTGCTGATGGCGGAGTCCGGCTTGGAGCCGGAACGGACCGAATGGGTGGCGAAAGCCATCCTCGCGATGTGTGAAGGGGAAATGGCCCAATATCTCGGGCGATATGAAATCACCTCCATTCCCCAATACCTGCGGCGCATCGCACGGAAGACCGGATTGCTTTTTTCGGCGGCCTGTGCCATCGGCGGGAAAGCCGGACGCCTAGCCGATGCGGATGCAAAGCGGATGGCGAGGTTCGGCTTCCGGTTCGGCATGGCCTTCCAGATCCGGGATGACCTGCTGGACATGGAGATGGACGAATCCCTAGCGGGAAAGCCTGTGGAACGGGATCTGAAAGACGGCATCGCCACCCTTCCCGTGCTTTTTGCCCTGCGTCGCAGCGCTGAACTGGAGCCGCGCCTGCGGGACTGTTTCGCCGGCGGGGGCGATATGGCTGCGTTTCTTGACGCAGTCCGCCAAATCGGAGGCACGATGGATTCGGGCCGCATATTGGGCAAGTATGCTGAAAAATGTCGGAAGCTGCTCTCGGAGCTGCCTCGGCAGGTCACCAGGGATGCTTTGGAAGAACTGACGGAATGGCTGATGTCCGGTGGTGAATCCTTGCAGATACAGATTACAATTTGAAAAGGAGAAGGAAAGATGAAAATGAAAAAGGTTCTGGCTCTGGTTCTCGCATTGGCACTTCTGTTCGCGTTCACCGGATGCGGCGCGACATCCGTGAAGTCAGGAATGGCTTCTTTGACGACGATATCCAAGTCGAAGGATCTTGCACCTGACGCAAACGGGTTCGCTCAGACCGCGACCATCATGGCGGCCGTTACGGTGGATGGAAGCGGGAAAGTACTGTCGGTCTCCATTGACATGTCCCAGGTAAAAGTTGAATTTGACAAGGACGGCAAGATTGTCACCGACAAGACAAAGGAAATGCCGACCAAAAAAGAGCTTGGAAAAGCGTACGGCATGAGTAAAGCCTCCTCGATCGGCCGCGACTGGTTTGAAGAAATCGCGGATCTTGAAAAATGGATGGTTGGTAAAACAACGGATCAGATCAGCAACATGAAAGTGAAGGAAGTCGATGGCACCCCCGGTATCCCGGCTGAGACCGACTTGACTTCCAAGGTCACCATCTCCGTGGGAGATTTCCAGAAAGTCGTCGTGAAGGCCATCGCCAACGCCAAGTAGGAATCCATTCCCCGAAGTGCATGACCTGCCGTGGATACCCACGGCAGGTTTCATGTATTTGAACATTTTCGGGTTTTTGCACACGAATCGAGCATCTGAGGTAGGATCGTCGAGGTTTTGCACACGAATTGAACATCTGAGGTAGGATCGTCGAGGTTTTGCACACGAATCGAACATCTGAGGTAGGATCGGAAGGAACACGTCGTTACGGTAAGGAACCGCAGAACGGCTGTCAGACAAGACCGGAAAGGTTGACATGATGGTTTTTCAAGCTCATGTGCGCCGAACGGGACGGAATCCGGCCGGCATGCTCCGCGTCATGGTCCTGATGCTGTTGATTTCCCTTGGGCTGGCGGGCTGCGGCAATGGGAAACCAGCCCTCACCAAGTATTCATATGAATTCCTGGGTTCCTTCGACACCCTCATCCAGTTCATGGGGTATGCGGAAAACAAGGCCGCCTTCGAGGTCATGGCCAGGAAGGGCCAGGCGCGCTTCGAGGAACTCAACCGGCAATATGACATCTATCATGAATATGAGGGCATCAGCAACATCATGACGATCAACCGCCAGGCAGGCGTCGCGCCGGTGAAGGTCGGCAAGGAAATCATGGATCTGGTGAGGTCCTCGATCGCGTGGCACGACAAGTCGCCCGGCGTCTGCAACATCGCCCTGGGACCCGTCCTCGCCCTGTGGCACGATGCACGCACGGCGGGCCTGGATTTCCCCGATGCGGCAGCGCTGCCGGATGTGGCAGCGCTGAAGAAGGCATCCTCCCTCTGCAATCTGAAGGATGTCATCGTGGATGATGCGGCCGGAACCGTTTTCCTGGCGAAAACCGGCATGTCGCTGGATGTCGGTGCCGTCGCAAAAGGATTTGCCTGCCAAATCGTGGCGGATGATCTGAAAGCTGCCGGATACGGGTCTTTCGTCATCAGCGGGGGAGGCAACATCATCGCAGTCGGCGCGCCCAAAGACGGAATTCGCGCCAAATGGGGCATCGGCATCCAGAATCCCGATGGCAATGCCCTCAATCCCGACGATCCTCCGCTGGATATCGCCTATGTGAACGACGAATCGGTTGTCACGAGCGGGGATTATCAGCGCACGTATGTCGTGGCCGGGAAGACCTATCACCACCTGATTGATCCGAGCACCCTGATGCCCGCCAATTTCTTCCGGTCGGTCTCGGTCCTCACACCGGATTCAGGACTGGCGGACTTTTATTCCACCACCTTGTTCCTGCTCCCGCTGGAAGAGGGAAAAAAAGCGGCGGCAGCCGCCGGTGTCGACGTATTGTGGGTTCTTCCCGATGGCACGCTGGTTGCGACAGACGGCATGAAAGCCGTGCTGAAAACGCTTGGGGGCGCCACGAACAAATAGCACCCGTGGCATGAAGGGGCGCTGGAAACGCTCGGAGGCACCACGAACAAATAGCACCCGGCAAAGTTGTGTAAACCGGCCCTGGAGTGGTACTAGTGCTGTAAGCAGTGAGTATGTTGCTTCCGGCAGTCGTTTCGGGATTGTTCTCACCGTGAATGACAAAGAGGTCCGGATGTCTTCCGTGATGATTGTTACGGAATTCACGAAGAAAGGCTGATGTGACCGATGTGTAAGAATGCATTGACCGAAGAGAAATTCAGGGAACTGGACAGCTATGTGGACACATTGCCGGAAAAGCATGGCATGCTGATCTCCGTGCTGCACAGGGCACAGGGGATTTTCGGATACCTCCCGAAGGAGGTGCAGCTTCATGTGGCGAGAAGTCTGAACCTGACGGCGGCAAAAGTATACGGGGTAGTCTCGTTTTACTCCTACTTCACCGAAGAGCCGCGTGGAGACCATATCATCAATGTCTGCACGGGAACGGCCTGCTTTGTACGCGGCGCCGAGGGCATCCTGAAGGAACTGGAAAACCACCTCGGGATCAAGTCCGGCCAGACGACCCCGGACGGCCGGTTCACCATCGATGCGCTCCGATGCGTGGGTGCCTGTGGGCTGGCGCCGGTCATCATGGTCGACGGCAAGGTGTACGGACGGGTCAAGA
This sequence comes from Clostridiaceae bacterium, assembly GCA_025361665.1. Classification (GTDB taxonomy): domain Bacteria; phylum Bacillota; class Clostridia; order DSM-8532; family DSM-8532; genus JAEWSN01. The sequence continues at coordinate 3,979 of JANYKF010000394.1, read as the reverse complement.
CCGGTGAGGTCACCGGCATCGTCAAGGAATACGCGGAGGTATAGGTCATGGGCATCAAGTCGCTGGATGAACTCAAAGCCCTTCGGGACAAGCTCAAGACAGACATCAATGTCCGCGCGTCCGGTGAAATCAAGAGCAATACCCGTGTCATCGTCGGCATGGCTACCTGCGGCATCGCCGCCGGCGCGCGTCCCGTCTTCTCGGCCATGGTGGATGAAGCCAGGCTGCTGGACCTGGCCCGTGTCACCTTTGTCCAGTCCGGCTGCATGGGCGCCTGCCACTCGGAACCCACCGTGGAGGTGCGCGTTCCGGGCGAAGAGCCCATCCTGTACGGCAACGTCACTCCGGAAACCGCCCGGGACATCATCAGGAAGCATATCCGCAGCGGTGAACTCGTCCAGAACCTGATCATCGGACGGCCTTTCGAAACCGTATAGGGTGCGGATGCCGAATCTTGTCAGCGGAATATGCGGCAGCACATGCGGCCGATCCATCTATTCATAAGACCGACCCACCATAGGGAGGAAATACAATGAGCGCATACAGAATGCATCTCCTGGTCTGCGGCGGCACCGGCTGCCGGGCCTCGGAAAGCAAGCTGCTGGCGGAGAACCTGCAGGCACTTGTGATGACAGCCGGAATGGGGCGCGAGGTTCAGGTGGTGATCACCGGATGCTTTGGTTTCTGCGAAAAGGGACCCATTGTCAAGGTTCTGCCGGACAATGTCTTTTATGTCGAAGTGAAGCCGTCCGATGCCGAGGAAATCGTCAGCGAGCATGTGTTAAAGGGAAGGCCCGTCGACCGTCTGCTTTATGTGGAGCCGGAGCAGAAGGGCAAGGTTTCCAGCCACGGGGAAATGCCATTTTACAAGAAACAGCTGCGCATCGCCCTCCGCAACTGCGGTTTCATCAACCCGGAAGACATTGAGGAATACATATCAGTGGATGGGTACCAGGCGTTGGGCAAAGTGCTGACGGAGATGACGCCGGAAGCCCTCGTCACCCTCATGAAAAAGAGCGGCCTTCGCGGCCGCGGCGGCGGCGGATTCCCCACCGGCCTGAAATGGGAAGCGGCTGCGCGGAACAGGGCCGATGTGAAATATATCATCTGCAATGCCGACGAAGGAGATCCCGGCGCATTCATGGATCGATCCATCCTGGAGGGGGATCCGCACAGCGTGCTGGAATCGATGGCCATCGCAGGCTATGCGACCGGGGCCAGGTTCGGTTACATCTATATCCGCGCCGAGTACCCGCTGGCGGTTCACCGGCTGGAAATCGCCATTGCCCAGGCGCAGCAGATGGGCTTGCTGGGCGAACGCATCTTCGGAACCGGCTTTTCCTTCGACATCGCCATCAAGTTCGGCGCAGGCGCTTTTGTCTGCGGAGAGGAAACCGCCCTCATCCATTCCATCGAGGGTGAACGCGGAGAACCCACCAACAAGCCGCCGTTTCCTGCCGAAAGCGGTCTCTGGGGCAAGCCGACCTGCGTCAACAATGTGGAAACCTTCGCAAATGTCCCGCCCATCATCCTCAAGGGGGCGGAATGGTTCGCGTCCATCGGTTCGGAAAAAAGCAAGGGAACGAAAGTCTTCGCTTTGGCCGGCAAGATCAACAATGTAGGCCTGGTGGAAGTGCCCATGGGCATACGGCTGCGCGAGATCATCTTCGACATCGGCGGAGGCATCAGGGATGGCAAGAAATTCAAATCCGTCCAGACCGGAGGGCCATCCGGCGGCTGCATCCCCGCTTCGGCCCTCGATACGCCCATGGACTACGAGAACCTGACGTGCATCGGCTCGATGATGGGTTCCGGCGGCATGATTGTCCTGGATGAAGACGACTGCATGGTCAATGTCGCGAAGTTCTATCTGGAATTCACCTGCGATGAGTCGTGCGGAAAGTGCACTCCGTGCCGGGTTGGCAACAAGCGCCTCCATGAGGCGCTGACGCGCATCACCGAGGGCAAGGGCACGATGGCGGATCTGGACAACCTGAAGGAACTCGGCGCCATCATCAAGGATACGGCCCTCTGCGGATTGGGGCAGACATCCCCGAATCCCGTGCTGTCCACGATGAAATATTTCTGGGACGAATATCTGGCGCATGTCGTGGACAAGAAATGCCCCGCCGGCGTCTGCACGGCCCTTCTGTCCTATTACATACTGCCCGGCAAGTGCATCGGCTGCACGGCCTGCAAGCGCGTCTGCCCGGCCAGCTGCATTTCCGGCGAGGTTAAGAAGGTGCATGAAATCGACCAGGCCCGGTGCATCAAGTGCGGCGCTTGCCTCAAGGCCTGCAAGTTCGGTGCCATTTCCAAGAAATAGGAGGGAACGCCATGAGACTGGTGACGATACGGATCAACAACGCGGAATATACCGTCCCGGACTACTATACGATCCTCGAAGCTGCACGCGAAGCGCAGGTGAACATCCCTACCCTCTGCCACATGGATCTCGGTGAATTGAAGGCGGTCAACCATGTCGCCTCCTGCCGCGTCTGCATGGTGGAAGTGGAAGGCCGCCGCAACCTGGCGCCGTCCTGCGCCACGAAAGTGACTGACGGCATGGTTATCCGCACGAACACGCCCCGGGCCGTGAAAGCCAGACGTACGTCCGTGGAGCTTCTGTTGTCCGATCATCCGGCCGACTGCCTGATCTGCGAAAAAAACCAGACATGCGACCTGCAGAAGCTGGCGGCCTATCTGGGCGTGCGCGGGAAACTCAAGTACAAGGGTGCCATGTCCACGTATGCCGAAGACATTTCCAGCAAATCCATCCACCGCAACCTGGACAAATGCATCCTATGCCGCCGGTGCGAGACCATGTGCAATGAAGTGCAGACCTGCGGCATCCTCTCCGCGGTGGATCGCGGGTTCGAAACCGTTGTCTCCCCCGCGTTCGGACTGCCGATGAGTGAAACCATGTGCACGTTCTGCGGCCAATGCGTGGCCGTGTGTCCGACCGCCGCCTTGACGGAAATCAGCAGTATCCGGGAGGTGTGGGACGCCATCAACAACGAGGGCAAGTATGTCGTCGTGCAGACTGCGCCGGCTGTCCGCGTCGCGCTGGGCGAGGAGTTCGGCATGGAACCCGGAACGATCGTCACGGGCAGGATGGCGTCGGCGCTGCGGATGATGGGGTTTGACCGCGTATTCGACACCGATTTCGGCGCCGACCTCACCATCATCGAGGAGGCATCCGAGTTTGTGCACCGTCTCCGGAATGGCGGCCGGCTGCCCATCCTCACCAGCTGCTGCCCTGCGTGGGTGAAGTTCTTCGAGCACCAGTTCCAGGACCTCCTCGACATTCCATCCACCTGCAAATCGCCGCACGAGATGTTCGGCGCCGTTGCGAAGACCTACTATGCCAGGAAATTCAACATCGATCCAGCCAAAATGGTCGTCGTGTCCGTGATGCCATGCCTCGCGAAAAAGTATGAATCAGCCAGGCCGGAACTGACGGGAGAGGGCGTCTCGAACGTCGACTTCGTCCTCACAACCCGCGAACTGGGCATGATGATCCGGGAGTCCGGCATCAACTTCACCGATCTGGAAGACGGCGAGTTTGACGCCCCTCTGGGAGAATCGACCGGGGCTTCCGTGATTTTCGGGACCACGGGTGGTGTCATCGAGGCTGCGCTCCGCACCGCCTACGAGTGGCTGACGGGCGAAACGCTGGAACAGGTGGATTTCCATGCATTGCGCGGATTCGACGGGATTCGGGAAGCCACCGTCAGGGTGGGTGATCTGGATGTGAAGATCGGCGTGGCCCATGGCCTCGGCAATGCCCGAAAACTCCTGGAAGCCATCCGGCGCGGCGAAGCGAATTATCACGCCATCGAAATCATGGCCTGCCCTGGCGGATGCATTGGCGGAGGCGGGCAGCCCTACCATCATGGCGATTCGGAGGTCATCCGCAAACGTGCGGCGGCCATCTACCGGGAAGATGCCGGGAAGCCGAAGCGCAAATCGCATGAGA
>JANYKF010000378.1 GCA_025361665.1 Clostridiaceae bacterium | reverse complement strand
CCCGCCCTTTCGGAACTGGAAGCCGAAATCGGCGCACTTGGCGTCAGAAATGCACGCAGCATCCTGCACGAGGGTCCCGAAGGACCGGCCGAACTGGATGAACAGCTGAAAAAACTGAAAATCCGCCGCAATGCCTTCCTGAAGGAATCGGGTTTTTCCGAGAATTGGCTTGATGCCTGGTGGATCTGCACAATGTGCCGCGATACCGGATATGTCGAATCAAGTGACGGTTCCGGCAGGAAAGCATGCGACTGCACTGCCCGGCTGGTGCTTGACGGCCGATACCGCACTTCGAACCTGACCCGGGATCCCCAAATCGGATTCGATCGCTACACCGACAAGTATTACCCGGACATTCCCGGAAAAGACAGGCATGGCACGGAAGAGTCGGCCCGGACCCATATGAACGCGGTTTTTGCCCGCATCAGGCACTTCGCAGAACATTTCGAAGCGGCGGAAACCCGTTCCCTCTACCTGTACGGCACAACTGGAACCGGCAAGACTTTTCTGGCGAAAAGCGCGGGGATGTCTTTGCTTGACTCCGGCCATACCGTGCTGTATCTCTCCGCCCCCGCACTCTTCGACACCGCCCGTCAAGCCAAGTTCCATGATGATGACAAGCCGGAAGCAGAAGCCGCCTATCGCCTCATCCTTGAGGCGAACCTGCTGATCCTGGATGACCTGGGTACGGAACCGGCCACGGATTCACGCTATGCGGACCTGCTGACGCTGCTGGAAGCACGAAACAGCCCGTCGATGGAGACCCGCCGCACCATCATCGTGTCCAACATGGATTTGAAGCGGCTCTATTCCGTCTATTACGAGCGAATCGGCTCCCGCATTTCCGGTGAATACGAAGTGCTGTCCTTTACGGGAGCGGATATCAGGGTCCTCAAGCGTTTTGGGTGAAATAAAGCAAAAAGTGTTCCGCGCTGCCATATTCATCCGGTGGAAAGTCATGGCGTTTGTCAACGGCCGCCTTGACCCGGTAGGCCATGGCACGATCGCCAATGATGATGCTGCCGGTCAGATGCCCGTCACGCGTCACAAACAGATAATACTTCCCTTCCTGTTCAAACTCAAATGACCCGTACCCTTCCTCCTTCGGCATGAATTCCCCGATGCTGAACAGATCGATTCCGATCACTTTGAGTACAACGGAAAGCGGGATGCCTTCGAAGCGGGATTCCGTGCCGGCGGCATTCTCGCCGGCTGTTTTTCCCTGCATTTGCGCCGCATTCCACAATCCATAAAGAATCCCGCGATGCTCCGCGCAGTCGCCTGATGTCAGGACGCCGTTCGCGGAAGAATTCATCCGGTCATCGGCCAAAATCCCTTTACCGACCTCGATACCCGCTTCCCTGGCAAGCCATGTCTCCGGTTTGATGCCGGCTGTCACGATCACGAGATCCGACATCACCATTTCACCATCGCCCAACCGAATCCCCTCACAAGCGTCATGTCCGATAAATTCCCGAATCAGCGCGCCTTCGGTTACCCGGATGCCCAGGCTTTCGACCTGTTTCCGCAGCAAGGATGCCGCTTTGGGATTCAATTGCCTTGGCATCAGCCACGGAGCCACTTCATACAGTTTCACCTTCACACCCAGCCTGGCAATCGCTTCCGCCACTTCAAGACCCAGTACGCCGCCCCCGATGCAGATGCAGCTTTCCCTGCCGTGCAGCCGTTCCAGCAGATCATCCGCGTCTGCCAGCGTTCTGACCGCCATGATCCCCTTTTTTTCTTTTCCGGGAATTGGCGGGAAGAACGGGGAGGCGCCCACGGACAAAATCAACCGGCTCCATTCGATTTTCGAGCCATCCTGCAGTTCAACAAACTGTTCCGCCACATTCACGCGAAGAACCGTCGTACCGATGCGCAAATCGATGCGGTTGTCCTGGTACCACTTTTCAGGATGAAGAAAAAGATTCTCCCGCTTCAGTTCACCGGAAATGAAACGCGTGAGGCTGAGCCGGTAATAGGGCATTTCCCGTTCATCTGACAGCAGCATGATTTCCACGTCCCTGTCATGCCTGCGAATGGCCTCGGCCGCGGAAACACCTGCGATGCCCGCCCCGACGATGATGACCCGGTTCAGTTCATCCACTCGATCGTCCTCCGTTCTTCTTTCTTTTGGTTTCATTGCTCTTTGGGCCGACCGGCTTTGGGCTGACCGGCTTTGGGCCGACCGGGGTTCCCTCTTCGCGCTTCACCTTGTCGATGGTCCTGGTGATGTACTGCGTCAGTTTTTCCGTGAACACTTCCGCCGTCGTCTCCTGATTTTGAATCATCAGCAATCCCTTCTCCCAACTGGCCGTGAGGGTTGGATTCAAAAGCTCTTTTGCCGATTGGCGG
>JANYKF010000367.1 GCA_025361665.1 Clostridiaceae bacterium | reverse complement strand
AGACGCTGATCTTCGTTCGAATTGGAAAATAATTCTATCCGGCTTGACGTTGAATTCCGTTCATCCCGGTGATGAACCCCGCCAGACTTATTGGTTTCCCTGTTCTTCGGCGACCGCCGCAGAAGGGACTTCGATGATGATGGGCAGAATCATCGGCTTACGCATCGTCTTGCGGTACAGGTGGGAACCCAAATCATCCCGCAGCGCGTTTTTGATGACGGACCAGGTGCCATTGCGCTTCTCGATGCTCCGGATCACGGATTCGCGGGAGACGATCCGGATTTCCTCCATCATCTCCTCGGATTCCTTCACATAGACAAATCCGCGGGACAGGACTTCCGGTCCCCCGACCAGGTTTTTCTTCGCATCCAGCGTGATGACGATGATGATGAGACCATCTTCGGACAACAGTTTGCGGTCCTTCAATACCACGTCGCCGAGATCGCCGACGCCCAGGCCGTCTACCAGCACACTGCCAGACTGCACGGAACCCGAGACGACCGCGGACCGGTTCGTCAGTTCCAGGATTTTGCCGTTGCTCATGATGAAGATGTTCTCTTCCGGAGTGCCCACCGTCATGGCCAGGTTCGCGTGCTGGCGTAAATGCCGGTATTCGCCGTGCACGGGCATGAAATACTTGGGGCGCACCAGGCGGTGAATCAGCTTCAGCTCCTCCTGGCATGCGTGTCCCGAGACATGAACCTCGGCAAGTGAATCGTACAGGACCGTGGCACCCTTTTTATATAGTTCATTGATGACCCGGTAGACAAACTTCTCATTCCCGGGAATGGGGCTTGCCGAAAGGATGACCAGGTCTCCCGGCAGCAGTTCCACTTGCCTGTGCGTGCCCATCGCAATGCGTGTGAGTGCGGACATGGGCTCGCCCTGGCTTCCGGTGGTGATGATGACCACTTGTTCGGGAGGCAGGCGTTTCACCCGGTCCAGGTCAATGAGGATTTCCTCCGGAATGCTCAGGTAACCGAGCTTCAACGCGGTTTTTGTGACATTGATCATGCTTCGGCCGCAGATGGCCACCTTGCGGTTGAATTTCTTTGCGGAATTGACCACCTGCTGCAGCCGGTGGATGTTCGAGGCGAAAGAGGCCACGAGGATGCGCGACTTCGCGTCCTTGAACACGTTGTCGAAGGTCTCGCCCACTTTTCGCTCCGACATGGTGTATCCGGGGCGCTCCACATTCGTGCTGTCCGCCATCAGCAGCAGGATACCCTTGCGTCCAAGTTCCGCGATGCGCTGGAAATCTATGGGTTCCCCCTCGATCGGGGTATGGTCGATTTTGAAATCGGCAGTGTGGAACACGACGCCTACCGGTGTTTCAATGGCCAGCATGACCGTGTCTGCAATGCTGTGAGTGGAACGGATGAACTCCACGCGGAACACGCCGAGTTCAATGGTCTGTCCGGCCTTGACCGGCACCAGTTCCGTCGTGTCCAGCAGCTCGTGCTCCAGCAGCTTGTTCTCGATGAGACCCAGCGTGAGATCCGTGCCATAGACGGGTGTACGGATTTTTCGCAGGACGTAGGGCAAGGCCCCGATATGATCCTCATGCCCGTGCGTGACGACGATGCCCTTCATTTTCCCTGCATTCTTTTCAAGATAGGTGACATCCGGGATGACGAGGTCGATCCCGAGCATTTCATCCTCCGGGAATGCAAGCCCGCAGTCGATGATGATGATGCTGTCGCCGTATTCGAAAAGGGTCATGTTCTTGCCGATTTCCTCCAACCCGCCCAAGGGGATGATCCTCAGCTTGTTCCTGTTCGCTTTTGCCATTCTTCTTCTTTCCTCCAAGACCGCTACCGCGGTTTATTTTCAATAGCCTGCCGATATACGGCTTCCGTTTGTTCTGCGATGCGCTCCCAACGATATTTTTCTTCCACGGAATGAAGCGCGTTCCGGGTTACCTGCTGCCGCAGCTCCGCATTCTCAAGCAATTCGATGATCGAGGCGGCCAGCATGTCCGGATCGCCTGATTTGAACTTCATTCCGTTGTCCCGGTTCGTGACGATTTCGTTCAGCCCTCCGGCATTCGATACGATGACCGGCACATGCGCGACCATGCTCTCAAGCGCCACGATGCCGAATGGCTCATACAGGCTTGGGAACACGGCAATATCGACCACGCGGAAAATCCTGAGCAATTCCTCTTCGGGCAGGAAACCCGGAAAATCCACCCGGTGCGCGACGCCCATGGTCCAGGCCCTTTGCCGGAGCGAATCCAGCTCCTGCCCCCTGCCGGCGATGATGAACTTGACGTCCGGAATGCGGGAAAGCACCTTTGGAACCGCATCCATGAGGACGTGAACTCCCTTTTCATACGTCAGGCGGCCCACGAAGAACACAATGCACTCACCGTCGGCGGCATGCCTTCGCCTCAATTCCATGTCCTCTGGCACAAGGTCGAATTTGTGCGGATCGACCCCGTTCGGGATGACGTTCAGGCGGTCCTGGCTCAGATGAAACAGACGGATGACTTCTTCCTGCATGTACAGGCTGTTGATGATGATCCGGTCTGCAAATTCCGTCAGTTTCTGCTCGACGCTGCCGATATAATGCTGGACATCGCCGCTGATGCCGCCGTTCCGGCCGTATTCCGTGCCATGAATCGTTGCGACGCCTGCCATCCACGGGTACAGGCCGAGAAGGGTCTTCCCCGCAAAGGCCACCAGCCAGTCGTGCATGTGGATGACGTCGTAACGATCTCCGGATTGCATGAGCCGTACACCCTCAGCCACCATTTCCATATTCATCTGCGACACGCCGTCGATGAACGTGATGGGATGCACCAGCCAGGCCGGCACGCGATGCACGGTCACTGGGCCGTCAGCCTCGACTGACTGCAGGTTTTCATCCGTCATGGTCAATACGGTGACGCTATGTCCCGCCGCACCCAGTTCATGGGCCAGGTGGTAGACAACCCGTGAAATGCCGCCGATGATCCGGGGAGGGTATTCCCAGGACAGCATCAGGATCCGCATGCCGACTCCTTCATTCCGGTATACTGCACTGCTGATCAGATTATCCATTTAACGCCGCAAGCGATCTTGCTGTTCGGAACAATTGCCCGAAAAGCAAAAACGAGATGCGCGACTATCCATCATGCCAAAACCACGATGATGAAATAAGGGATCCTGATAGCGGACAAATTTACCGCAACAGGAGACAATGCTGTATACTCATTATATACCATGATGAAGGCACCCGCATCATTATTTTCGGAGCGTGCATGGATCCTGAGTTTTCGCCTCCCACCGCCGTGCTGCGCATCATGAGCCGGCTCTTGCAAAACGGTCATGATGCTTTTCTGGTTGGAGGCTGCGTACGCGACATCCTGTCGGGACGCATGCCGGCGGACTGGGACATCTGTACCGCAGCCCATCCGCAAACCGTTCTGGACCTGTTCCCCGGCAGCCTGGATACCGGTGCGCGGCATGGAACAGTTACGGTTTTGCTGCCGCTGCAGCATGCTTCGGTTCGCTTTCCGGTGGAAGTTACGACCTTTCGGTCCGAAACCGGTCATTCCGACCACCGTCACCCGGATGAGGTCAGGTTTTCAGACAACCTGGAGACTGACCTTTCCCGACGGGATTTCACGATCAACGCTATGGCCTGGAATCCGGAAAGAGGCCTTGTGGATCTTTTTCAGGGACGGCAGGATCTCGCCCGTGGATTGGTACGCTGTGTCGGCGACCCGATGCGGCGGTTCCGGGAAGATGCGCTCCGCATGCTCCGGGCCGTCCGATTCTGCAGCCAGCTTGGATTCATGCTGGATGCGGATGCTGTCCGGGCCATCCGGCGCCATCGGGACGCCATCTCCTTTGTCAGCCGTGAACGCATCCAGCATGAGATGACGCGCACCCTCATGGGGCAGTGTCCCTCCCGCTCCTCGCTCTGGTGGGAAACGGGGCTGGCCTCCCCCCTGTTCTTGCAAATCGGTGCCTTGCCGGATGACCCGGGATCTGTCCTTGCCGGGATGGATCGGTTTCATGCGGATGAAACAATGGATGAATCCGTCTTTCCATGGGCCGTATTCTGGAAAGCTTGCGGCCTGTCCGGAAGAATCGGTGCGGTCTCCAACTGGATGCATGAAAACCGTTTTCCCCGGAAACGGACGGCCGGAGTGAGAAAACTGCTTCAAATGAATGCTGACATGGCGGCGATCACTCCGCGAAACCTGCGCCTGACCGCCCTTACGGAGGGAACGACATGGCTTGAAGCATCCCTCCGGCTCCGGAGCCTAACTGTCGGAAGCCCGGTTCCGGATTTGGCCGGTCTTGAAATCCCTGAGCCGGCATTGGATGGAAATGCGCTGATGGCATGCATTGCCCCGCACAAATCGCCGAGTGGCCGGGAATTCGGGGCATGGATGGATTGCCTCCGGATGTCTGTCTGCGAAAACCCCGCCTGCAACCGCGCCGATTTGCTCGAGATCTTCGCAAAGGCCATGGCATCTGCTTTTCCGGAACATTCTTGATTTGATGGCGTGATCGTTCCCGTCAGGTTGCAAAGGGGCTGTCTCGCATG
>JANYKF010000324.1 GCA_025361665.1 Clostridiaceae bacterium | reverse complement strand
GCGGCTCGCTTGCTCCCCAGCTTCACGCTTAAACCTGACCTCGCGGCTTCGGCTCCAGAAGTGGGTACGGGCTGTTGGCTGGACTTTGCCCGACCCGGCATTTCACCGGGCTATATATCTAGCGCCGAACCGGCGCACTCCATTCATGATTCTCGTTGGTTCCCCCAAGAGCTGAAGCTGTCATCCGAAATCGTCTGTTTCTACAAACCCTACTTGATCGCCCCCATCGTCAGTCCCTGCACCAGGTGCTCTTGAAATATCAGATAAAGGATGATGACCGGAACCAGGTTCAGAAAGAGCCCGGTCATCAGATAGGGTATGTTGGTGGTGAACCGCCCGACAATGGTGGCTACGGCGGCGGACATGGTCTTCATTTCCTCCTTGGAAAGGTACATCAGGCCAAGCAGCAGCTCATTCCAGCACCAGATGAAATTGAGGAGGGTCACGGTCAGGATGGCCGTTTTCCCCATCGGAAGCATGATATCGGTGAAAACCCTGAGGTAGGATGCCCCATCGATCTTGGCCGCCTGGAGAACTTCGTCCGGGACGGCTGTGAAACTGGCCTTCAATAGGAAAATGGTATAAGGAAGGCCCAGGACTGTATACATGAGAATCAGGGAAACAAAATGATTGATGAGGTTCAATTTTGAAAATATCTGATAGGTGGGAATCAGAAGAACCTGAGCCGGCACCATCATCATGGCGATGACGCCCAGAAACAGGCTGCGGCTTCCCCGAAAAGGCGACTTCGCGAACGCATAGGCCGACAACGAGCCCAAACCAGTCGTCAGAATCATGGCAGCCAGATTGACAAGGAGTGAATTCTTTAAATGCAGGAGAACCCGAAAGGAAATGAACATGTTGATGTAGTTCTTCAGAAAGATGCCCGTCGGGACGCCAATGGGAGACTGGACGTATTCAATCCGGGTTCTGAGAGAACTTAGAAACATGAACAGAACCGGATATATCGTCGTCAACGAGATGATGGCAAGCGCCACCAGCACGAAGACTGACCCCATGGTGAATTTGCGTCTTGCCATCATGCCCCCCGGTCTTCTTCGCCATTCATGATCTTGAATTGGAAACGCGTGAGCCCTATCAGCAACACTAGCAGAATCGCTGCGATGGCCGATGCATAGCCCATTTCATTGCCGATGAACGCCTTCAGATAAATCATGTATTCGATGGTGGTCGTTTCGTATCCCGGACCCCCGTTGGTAAGGGAGAAAATAAGGCCGAACATTCCGGTGAACGTGGCTATCAGGGATGTGACCGTGTAGAACTCAATGCTGGGCATCAAAAGGGGGAAAACAATATAGAAAAGTCGCTGGAACCAGTTCGCGCCATCCAGGCGGCTGCATTCGAAGATGGACATGTGGATGGATGACATGCCCGCGAGGAAAATCAGGACCCCAGTGCCAAACCCCGCCCAGATGATGCAGAAGATGACGACCCCCATCGCCGTTCCACTTTGGGCAAGCCAATCCTGGGCGAGAATATCAAGTTTCATCATACGCAATACAGCATTCAAAGGGCCATTGAAGCCAAAAAACACACGGAACAGGAAGCCGATGACGACTGTTGAAAATACATAGGGGAAAAAGAAAGCTCCCCGGAAAAACTTCCACCCGGCAACCTTTTCATAAAGAAGCAGGGTGATGACAAGGCAAATGACAATCTGGAGCGGAACCGAAAGCGCCACGATGAAATTGTTGCGGAGCAATAACCAGAATTCGCTGCTCTTGGCCAAGGAAAGATAATTGTCGAAGCCAATGAATTTGCTGTGAAGACCATCCCATTTCGTGAAGCCATGATAGAGTAGGATGAAGATTGGAATGACCATGAAAACGGCCAGCAGCAGGACAACCGGCGCAATGGATGCCATTGAACGGTATTTGTCGATGTCTTCAATGGAAACCCTCTTCCTTTTCATGGCCGGGTTCTGCCTGATCCGCATTCGGGTCACCACTTTCATGAATCCGCCGGAAGCCCATGGCTTCCGGCGGATTCATCATTCATTCTTTCAGGCTACTTGGATACACTCGCCATTTTTTCATCCAGTTTCTGAGCAAATTCCTCAGCCGTTATCTTGCCGCCAAAAACCATCGTGTTGAGGCGCAGCCACTCGGCTTCCACATCCTTGGGCATCATGTTCTCCATATAAGGCGCCACCAGGTCGGTGGTTGTCCACTTGATGATCTGCTGGTGCAGCGCATCTTCGAAGATGCTCGAAGGAACGGTCTTGGAACTTGGCAGGGAGCCGATCGTCTTGCAGTACTGAATCTGCTCTTCATCCGTCACGAGGAACTTGATGAATTTGATGGCCTCATCCGGATGCTGGGAATAATTGGAAACATAAGCATTGGATTCACAGGAACCAATCATGGCGCCCGCATAGGGATCGTCCGCCTTGACGGGTGGGACGCGCATAAAACCGCAGTCATCCTTCAGAATGGACATGTTGTTGACCAGGCTCCAGATGCCGTCGATATTCATGGCCGCTTTGCCGGCCGTGAACAGGGTGGCGCTGTCTCCGGTGCCCATGGACATCACGTCGCTGTTGGTGTAGCCCTTGCTGTAGAGTTCCCGCCACGATTTGTACGCATCGATGAACAACGGGTTGGAGAACTTTTCTTTTCCCTGCAGCAGGCCTGTGGCGAATTTCATTCCGCCTTTCGCGATGACAAGCTTGTTGGCGAACCAAGTGGACTGGTAGCCTTCCTTTTCTCCAACGACAAAGGGCTGGATGCCAGCTGCCTTCAGTTTTTCACAAGCAGCGAAAAGCTCGCTCATATCCTTGAACTCCACGTCCCTGGCCAGCCCGGCTTTCGCAAAAAGCGCCTTGTTGTAGAATATTCCGCAAATCTGGGAATAGAGGGGAATGGCCAGCAGATCGCTTGTATTGTCGTAACCCTTCCAGCATGGGTCCAGCCCCTTCATGTTGCCCAGTTCCGCGGTGGAAAAGTACTTGTTGAGCGGCAGGATGAAATCCGATACGCCTTGGGTATTTCCACCCGGCCAATGCAATCCGATGTCAGGTCCGTTTTTGGCGATGCCAGCCGCTTTATAAAGGGTGAAGAAATTATCCGCAGATTGAAAAACCAACTCGATGGTAATGCCGGGATTGGCTTTTTGAAAACGTTCGATGGCCTTTGTGATGTACCATTCGCTTTGCGGTTTGTCACCTGAACCAGTTTCCTGGTATATGGAGGTCCAGAATACAAGTTTCACGGGAGTCTGCACCTTGGGCGTGGGTTCAGGCGCCGCTGAGGTTTGGGCGGGTGCCGGCGCGGCGCCGCACCCTGCGGCCATTGTCATGAGGAGTGCAAGGACCAGTGCCAGACATAACAGTTTGCATACAGGTTTTCGCATATATATCCTCCTTTTGATGATGGATGCCTTCATTATATAGGTAGGCTACCAAAATCAAAGCAGTTGGATTGACCAAATGTTCACCCGGATTGTCATGTTCTTCAGCCGGATTCCCTTCGGCAAAAATAAAGTTGGCATCCAATGAACTAGTTGTCATCACTTGACAACTTCATTCGTTGTCAACCATTGACACATGTGCATCCACAAGCGTTTCCGTAAGCTGCCTTTTGTATTGTTGAAACGAGCTGCCGGTTTCCCTGCGAAATGCCCTGCTGAAGGAGGAAATATTCTCAAACCCGGTTTCCGCGGCTATCATCCGGACTTTTTCATGATTGGCGGCCAAAGACTTTGCCTTTGCCATCCGCAGCCTGTTGATATAACTCATCATGTTTTCCCCGGTCTCCTTCTTATATAGCCTGCAGAGATAACTCTCACTCAACCCCACCTTTCTTGAAAGATCTTTCAGAGAGATTCGTTCACCAAGTTTCTCCTGAACCATCGCGTTGATTTTCATGACAATTTTCCGGTTCGATTCGCAGAGATGGAGGGGGATGTCTCGCAGTGACAGGATTGCCTGCCTGTACCCCATTCCGAGTTTTCCAGCTTCAACCGGGATTCCGCTGACCCCCGTGCGGATGGCGACATTGATGTATTTGCCAATCACGCTGACCAATCTCGGGAAAAGCATGCACAGC
>JANYKF010000298.1 GCA_025361665.1 Clostridiaceae bacterium | reverse complement strand
ATGAAGCAAAAGTACGAAAGTACATGTGAGTTAGAAGAGCCGTATGCGGGAAAACTGCACGTACGGTTCTGTGAGGGGCAACAGACATTCCCTTCACTCAGAATATAAGTTTGAAAGGAGTGTCGAGTTGTCTACTCGACGAGCTTTTCATGATATGGTTTGATAATCCTCAAACCATTTCAATGGGGCAGAGCCAGGAACTATTTGAAATGGTGAAGGCATATCAGCCGAACTGCCTGATCAATTCGCGTCTGGGCAATGGGGCATGCGACTACAGATCGCTCGGGGACAACGAGGTCACCGATGCGTTTTTCGGTGATGAGCTGGTGGAAACACCTGCAACGATGAATGATACCTGGGGTTACAAGGCGTTCGACCAGAATTGGAAGAGTTCGGATGAAGTCCGGAGGATCAAGGACCATTTGAATCAGCGAGGTATTAATTACCTGCTGAATGTCGGTCCGGATTACCTCGGCAGGATACCGGCACCATCTGCGGATATATTGAGGGAAGTCGGCAAGAGCGTTTCCTGAACCGGTGTCCATCCTGTTCCAATCCCGGATGCTGGAACGACTTCAGTTTCAGGGCAAAGGGGGCTGTCTCGAAAAAGACAGCCCCCTTGCTATTGGAATCCGGCATCAGCCTGAATTCAGCCCAGAATCTTCTTTAAATCCGCTTCCGGGGTACTGATCGGGGTCAGGTTCCACTTCTCTACCAGCACGTTCAGTACGGTGGGGGAGACAAAAGCCGGAAGGGTGGGTCCGATAAAAATGTTTTTGATTCCGAGGGCCAGCAGGGTCAGAAGCACGCAGACGGCTTTCTGTTCGTACCAGGACAGGATGATGGACAACGGCAGCTCGTTCACACCGCAGCCGAATGCATCTGCCAGCGCGACAGCCACCTTGATGGCGGAATAGGAATCGTTGCACTGGCCCATGTCCATGATGCGGGGCAAGCCGCCGATCGTCCCAAGATCCAGGTCATTGAAGCGGAACTTGCCGCAGGCGAGTGTGAGAATGACGGAGTCCTTTGGGCTTTGCGTCACAAAGTCAGTGTAATAATTGCGGCCAGGTTTCGCGCCGTCACAGCCCCCAACCAGGAAGAAGTGCTTGATGGCGCCCGATTTCACCGCATCGATCACCTTATCAGCCACACCGAGTACCGCGCCATGGCCAAATCCCGTGGTGAGGGCAGAACCGCCGTTGATGCCGGTAAATGTCCTGTCCTCCGGCCATCCGCCAAGTTCAAGTGCCTTTGCGACGACAGGGCTGAAATCCTTCCGCCCATCCGTTTCGGGAATATGGACAAGACCAGGAAATCCGACTACCGCAGTCGTGTAGACACGGTCCTTATAGGAAGCTTTTGGCGGCATCAGGCAGTTCGTGGTGAACAGGAAGGCGGCTGGAACCTGGTCGAATTCCTTTTGTTGATTTTGCCAGGCGGTTCCGAAGTTGCCTTTGAGATGCGCGTGTTTTTTCAATTCAGGATAGCCATGCGCGGGCAGCATCTCGCCATGCGTGTAGACATTGACCCCTTTGCCTTCGGTTTGTTCCAGCACTTGTTTCAGATCCAGCAAATCATGGCCGGATACGACGATGAAAGGTCCTTTTTCCACGGTCATGGTCACGGAGGTCGGAACGGGTGTCCCGTACGCGGAAGTGTTGGCCTCGTCGAGCAGACCCATGCACTTGAGGTTGACGTTGCCGAATTCCATCAGCAGATCCAGCCATTCCGGCACGGAGTGGTCCTCGCCGACAGCCTTCATGCCCTTGAACAGCCAGCCTGTCACTTCCGGATCATCCTTCCCCAGCTGGTGGGCATGATAGGCATACGCGGCCATCCCGCGCAGACCCAGCAGGAGCAGGGAACGGAGGGAGACGATGTCTTCCTGGCCTGTGAAAAAATCCTCGCCGGGCATGTCTGCCAGCGTGGTTCCGCACGTGAAACAGGCACTTTGGCCGGCCAGGTAGCTTATCTTTTCGGTACGGATGCGTTCGATCAGTTCCAGCAAAGCGTCGTCATCGAAGCTGACATTGGTGACGGTGGCGAACAAGCCCTCCATCATCAGCAACTCGGCGGTCTTGGAGCGTTCCTTTTCCGCGGTTGTGCGGGCGAGTCCCACCAGGGCTCCGGTCAGGGTGTCCTGAATGGCTGACGTACCGGGCTGCTTGCCGCAGACACCGACTTTTGTGCAGCCTTTTCCGGCGGCGGTTTGCTCACATTGAAAACAGAACATGGACATGGGGTACCTCCTTCTATTTTAGAACCCATTGCCGGGTTCCTGGGAAACAGCTCACTTCCAGATACAAATCAGTCCTGCAGAACTTCTCCATTTGTGCCGATGGTGACAACCTGCCACGGAATCATCGTGCCGCTCCGGATGAGCGCGGTCTTTACCGCATTCGCGATTCCGCCGCAGCACGGGACTTCCATCCGCAGCACGGTCACGCTTTTGATGGCATTGTTCTGGAGAATGGCAGTCAGCTTATCGGCATAATCGCCTTCGTCCAGCTTCGGACATCCGATGAGGGTGATCCGGTTCTTCATGAAGTCGTCATGGATGTTCGCATAGGCGAAAGCAGTGCAGTCGGCCGCCACCAGCAAATTGGCATTCTGAAGATAAGGTGCCTTGACGGGAACCAGCTTGATTTGAACCGGCCACTGGCGGAGCTGGGACTCAGGCGCGGTCTGCGGCATCGAGGGCACATGCGCGGCGGTTGTTTGGGTGTGGACGGAAGGCTTGCGCGCAATCGTGCGTGACGCCGTGCCAGGGCAGCCGCAGGGCAGGTCCTCCGGAAGGGCGGTAGTTGCGGTTGTGGCTCCTGCTGCAACATCGGCTGCGGCTTTTGACAAGTGCGTCTTCACGGCAGCTTCGTCAAAGGCTTCCGCATCTCTTTCCCCAATGGTGATGGCCCCGGTCGGACACTCCGGCAGGCAGGCGCCCAACCCGTCACAGTAGGAGTCGGTGATGAGCCTTGCCTTGCCATCGACCATTCGCAAGGCACCTTCATGGCACGCGGAGACACACAGCGCGCATCCGTTGCACTTGGATTCGTCAATGGTGATGATGTTTCTTTTCATCCTGGCCTCCCGTTCGCATCCCCAATGGTGATGATGTTTCTTTTCATCCTGGCCTCCCGTTCGCATCCCCGCCCGCAGGAAGGATGCGCTTGCTATTGATGTACCAATCATATATAATCTCAACCAATGATTCGGTAGCCATAGATACCATGAGATTATCGTTTCCGAGGTGCCCATGAATGATGCCTGGCTGAACCACTTGAGCCATTGCCCCTTGTTTGCGGATGTCGGCGAAGCTGAACTCCGCACGATGCTCACATGCTTCAAGCCGCGTGTGGACGGGTACAAGCGTGGGGAATATGTCTGTCTGGAAGGGGATGATCAGGAGTCAGTCGGTGTCGTGTTGTCCGGACGGCTCCATGTGAACCGGGAGACACTGTCCGGAAACAGGATGGTGATGGCCACGCTGGCACACGGCGACTTGTTCGGGGAAATGGCGGCCTTCTCCGGCCGTCGGAAATGGCCCGCGTCGGTATCGGCCGTGGAAGCGTCCGAGGTGATGTTCATCCTCATCAAATACTTCTCGTATGCCTGCGGCAATGTCTGCGACAGTCATGGCCTCCTCATCCGGAACATGCTGGGCATCATCTCCGGCAAGGCCCTGATGCTCAACCGCAAAGTGGAATACCTGACGATCAAGGGCATGCGCGAGAAACTGAGCCGGTATCTGATGGAACAGTGCCGCATTCATGGCGGCCCCACCTTCATCATGGATATGAACCGCAATGAGCTTGCGGACTTCCTTAATGTGTCACGGCCATCCATGTCCAGGGAACTCGGGCGGATGCGGGATGAGGGGTTCATCGATTT
>JANYKF010000285.1 GCA_025361665.1 Clostridiaceae bacterium | reverse complement strand
TTTGCCGCCGGATGCATGCAAGTTGCAAAATGCAACTTGCATGAAAAAGTCGAAAATCGACTTTTTGCACGAGAATCATGTTTGTTTAACACAATCTTTACACACAGCCAACACGAATTGCCAGCAGAAGCGGTATGATAATGGTGTCGGCTCCATGGACTTGACATGAGCGTCATGACGGAACCGGAACGACAATGTCAAAAAAACAAAACCGGCAAATCGCGTCAAAAATCGAAACCCAACCGGGAACCATAAGGAGAATGTATCCAATGAATCAGCAAATCAAGAAACTGACTTCTGTTCTTTTCATGACGACACTCCTTGCCATTTCCGTCGCAGCCTGCGGCACAACACCTCCCGCCACAGGATCATCTTCTGGAAGTTCGCCCGTTGCCACGGAAGGCACGGGAGCCAAAATCAATGGTGAAATCCGCATTGATGGCTCTTCTACCGTATTCCCCATCACGGAAGCGGTAGCAGAGGAATTCCTCGCCGCACATCCATCAGTCAAGGTTCCCGTGGGCGTTTCTGGAACCGGTGGAGGTTTCAAGAAGTTCATCGGCAAGGAGACTGACATCAATGCCGCATCACGACCCATCAAGGATGCGGAGGCAGCCGATGCCAAAGCGGCCGGCATCAATTACACCGTCCTTGAAGTGGCTTATGACGGGCTTTCCGTCGTTGTGAACAAAGCCAACACCTGGGCGACCACGATGACGATTGCGGAACTCAAGATGCTGTGGTCACCGGACAGCAAAGTGAAGACCTGGAAGGAAATCCGTCCCGAATGGCCGGACGAAGCCATCAAGCTTTACGCGCCAGGGACCGATTCCGGAACATTCGACTATTTCACGGAGGCCGTCAATGGCAAGGCCGGATCTATCCGTCCGGATTTCGTGGCCAGTGAAGACGACAATGTGCTGGTGCAAGGGGTTGCCGGAGATAAAAACGCCATTGCGTTCTTCGGATTCGCCTATTATGAAGCCAACACGGACAAATTATCACTCGTTGGCATTGACAATGGAAAAGGACCCATCCTCCCCTCATTCGAAACGATCAAGGATGGAACGTATTCCCCGCTATCAAGACCACTTTTCCTGTATGTGAACAATGAAGCGCTGGTCAGGCCCGAGGTGAAGACATTTCTGAGATTTTATCTCGAGTCTGCTCCGAAGCTTGTGAAGGAAGTTGGTTATGTGGCGCTTCCGGCGGATAAGTACACGGCAGGGCTCGCATTGCTGAAATAAAGAGGATGCGCCTTGGAGGAAGCATGCCAAGAACCGGTGAAATCACCTTCAGAAAGCGATCAGCCAACGGCACCCGGATTCAGGAAACCCTGATTCGATGGGTGCTGTTGGCCTGTGCATCCATCTCCGTCCTGACGACGATCGCCGTTGTTGGCACCCTCTTTGAAGAGTCCTTCGCGTTCTTCAGGGTAGTGCCGCTTTCGGAATTTCTGTTCGGCACCCAATGGACGCCAACCCTGCTGCCACGACACTTCGGCATCCTGCCGCTCCTGGCCGGCACCCTCATGATTGCCCTGACTTCCAGCCTGATAGCCATTCCGTTCGGACTTGGCAGTGCCGTGTATCTGAGCGAGTACGCTCCCAGGAAAGTCCGCCGCGTGCTCAAGCCGATTCTGGAAATCCTGGCGGGAATCCCGTCCATTGTATTCGGTTTCTTCGCGCTGACTTTCATCACCCCGATCCTGCAGCGGCTCATTCCGTCCACCCAGGTCTTCAATGCGCTGAGTGCAGGCCTTGCCGTCGGCATCATGATCATCCCGCTTGTCGCATCCATCAGCGAAGACGCCATGGCGGCCGTGCCGGATTCCATGCGGAAAGGCGCATTCGCCCTGGGCGCGACCCGCATGGAGGTGACCACCGGCATTGTCATCCCCGCTGCCATCTCCGGCATCGGAGCCTCCTTCATCCTCGCAGTTTCCCGTGCCATCGGCGAAACGATGATCGTGGCGATCGCAGCCGGCCAGAGCCCCGTCCTGACTGGCAACCCGCTCAACAGCATCCAGACCATGACGGGCTTCATGGTCAACCTGAGCCTGGGAGACATCCAGCAGGGCACGATCGAATACAAGACCGTGTTCGCCGTCGGCAGCATGCTGTTTCTCATGACTTTCGCCATGAACCTGATGGCTCGCCTGACGATCCGCCGCTACAAGGAGGCCAGAAAATGAGCAGACTAGCAATCGGGACGCCTCCGGAAGCAGGGAATGGGCCGGCAGGCGAACAGCCAACCCGGTACGGAGCACCTCAGAACCGTTTTGGAAACAGTGTCCGGCTGAATCAGAGGAGAAAGACAAAAAATCGGATTTACCAGGGCATCCTGCTGACCAGCACGCTCTTTGCCATCGTGATGCTGGCATTGCTCCTCTTTCAGATTGTCCGCAGCAGCATCGGCTGGCTTGACTGGAAGTTCCTTACAAGTCTGCCTTCCCGTTTTCCGGAAAAAGCCGGCATCCTGTCCGCTTTGGCCGGCAGCCTCTGGACCATTGGCCTGACGGCGGGAATCGCCATCCCGATCGGCATCGCCACGGCCCTTTATCTTGAAGAGTATTCAAAGGAAGGAACAAGGCTGAGCCGTCTCATCCAGATTAACATCTCCAACCTGGCCGGGGTTCCGTCTATTGTCTACGGCATGCTGGGACTGGCTGTTTTTGTTCGCGGAGCCGGGTTTGGCAGAAGCATCCTCTCCGGCGCCCTCACACTTTCCCTCCTGATCCTGCCGGTCATCATCGTCACGGCGCAGGAAGCGCTAAAAAGCGTGCCCCTTTCCCTGAAGGAGGCCTCCTACGCCCTTGGCGTTTCCAAGTGGCAGACGATAACCGGGGTCGTCCTGCCGTTTTCCATGCCGGGCATCCTCACCGGCGCCATCCTGGCCATTTCAAGGGCGATGGGGGAGGCTGCTCCGCTGATCATCGTCGGCGCCGCCGGGTATGTCGCCTTCCTGCCCAAAAGCCCGATGGATTCCTACACCGTGCTGCCCATCCAGATTTTCAACTGGACCAGCCGTCCGCAGGAAGCATTCCAGCATGTCGCTTCCGCAGGCATCGTCGTCCTGATCGTCCTGCTGCTCACGACGAACACCATCGCCATCCTGCTGCGAAACAAGTACCAGAACCGGATGGACTGACTTTTGGACCCTGATTGATGAAATGCCGGACTGTTTCCGCACACGCATGATTGTGGAACCGTTCATTGAAATGGAGGCCGGAATGGCTGTCAAAGTGAATGTGGAGCATGTGGACTTCTGGTACGGCGACCTGCATGCCCTGAAGGATTTGACCTTCGATGTGCCGGAGAAAAGTATTACGGCGCTCATCGGCCCGTCCGGCTGCGGCAAGACGACCTTCCTGAAGCTGATGAACCGGATGAACGACTTCATTCCCGGAACAAGAGCAACAGGCAAACTCATCTACCATGACAGGAACATCATCTCGTACGACGTGGATGTCGTCGAACTGCGCATGAAGATCGGCATGGTGTTTCAAAAGCCCAACCCGTTTCCGAAGTCTGTCTACGAGAATGTCATCTATGGGCCCAAACGGCACGGCGTCAAAAGAAAGGCCGATCTGGACCTGCTTGTCGAAAAAAGCCTGCGGCAGGCTTCTCTTTGGGATGAAGCGAAGGATATCCTGAACCGGTCCGCCATGACCCTCTCCGGTGGACAGCAGCAGCGTCTCTGCATCGCCCGGTGCCTTGCGATGGAGCCGGATGTCCTGCTGATGGACGAACCCACCTCCGCACTGGATCCGACTTCCACGCAATTCATCGAGGACCTGCTCGTGCGCCTGAAAGAGGACTACACAATCCTCATCGTCACCCACAACATGCAGCAGGCAGCGCGCATATCCGAGAAGACCGCCTTCTTCCTGCTGGGAGAAGTCATTGAGTTCGGCGACACAAGGGAAATTTTCCTGAACGCGAAGAATCCGACAACCGAACGATACATCAGCGGCAGGTTCGGCTGACGGGATGTTCCTTGCTGTCCGAAAAACAAGTCATGCGGATTCCGCCGGAAAGTCGCCGGAAAATCCTGGGCCGGACAACCCGGAATGTCCTTCACGGGCCGAATTCTGTGTGATATAATGCGGGTGCACGGTTTTCATTCATCGCATCAATGGAAACGGCATCCGCATTTTGCCGTGCGGGAAGAGGTGTGGAATGACACGCAATCTTCGTCAATCCAATGCCATACGGACCCGTATCCGGCGGACACCCATCGTGCTGCTGCTGCTGGGTCTCGCCGCCTTGATCGCCGCCGACCGGTTCATCGGGCTTGGCCTCAACGGGTTCGATTACGCGGCGCTCATCCTGATCACACTCTTTGCCTTGAAGGGTTACCTGCAAGGTTTGGTCAATACGGTATTCAGTCTTTTGGGCTATGTGGTCGGAGCGATCGCTGCCATCCTGCTGTCACCATCAGTGGCATCCTGGGCGCTTACGCACACCGGGTTGGGTACGGGGCTGTCGGAACGTCTTGGGAAGATGCTTCCCTTGTTGTCCGGCATTCCGGCTGCGGCACCTTCCACAACCTCCGGCCTCTCCTCCGCCGCTGCCTGGCTGGCGTCCAACCCGGCGGCCAAACAGGCGCTGGAGGGACAGCCCCTGCTGCGGCAGGCATTTGAGACGACAAACCCCTTTCTGGCGGGCGGCGCCGCACCAGCCACGAACCTCAACGACTTGCTTGTTTACAGCCTGCTGCGCATCCTTGCCGTTTTCCTCCTGTTCCTGCTGGTCAAGCTGGTTCTGGCACTCATCGGCCATTTCATCACGTCGCTCATGAACCTCAGCACCGTTCTGGGAACAGCCAACCGCACCGCCGGCATGGTGCTTGGGCTGCTCATCGGCTTCATCATCCTGTATGTGCTGGTTGGCACGGTGATTCCCTTTCTGGGATCCCTGCATTTCCTGAAAATACCAGCTGCCTTTTCCGATTCAAAGGTCCTGTCATGGTTCGAGGCCCTTGTCACCATCATTGGAAAATCGAGGTGAAACATGCCGAACTTGTATGGATTCATGGTTCGCGGTTCCGGACGCTTTCCGGGGAAACACTACATTGACCAGGACGGGTATTACGCGCTTGGCGATTTGGCGGAAGCCACCGGACTCTCGAAGGCAAAACTGGAGCAGGCCTATCTGAAAAACGGTGCGGCCTATGAAGAAAGCCTCGGCGTCTTTTTTTTCAATTCGCGGGATGCCGCGTTGGAAACGATCAGGGAGCTGGATGAAATGCTGGCGGGTTCAGCGGGAAAGTCCGTGTATCTTTCATTTGAGGAGATCGATTACATCCGGCAGGCACTCATCAATGAAGGCAGCAATGTCATCAGTGTCCGCAATGAACTGAAGCGCCGCATCTTCGAAAAATTCAACCGGTGATTCCCTTTCGGTGTGCCGCTTCTGCCGCATGCTTTTTGATTACCTGCATTTACAGGGATGCAGCTTGAAACCTGCAATAATTCCATGGAGCCTGCAAATTCGCTTGACGGCCGTGTCATCGTTCAATATAATCAAAGCAATCAAGAAATACAAGAGGGAACCACGGCCAGTGCGGCTTGTGGCCCATCCAAAAGGAGAAGGAACC
>JANYKF010000239.1 GCA_025361665.1 Clostridiaceae bacterium | reverse complement strand
CAACTTGCATGAATCCAGCGGCAAATGCCGCCGGATGGCACCGAATCACATGATTTGGCGTGTTGAAGGCACAAAATGTGCCTTCAACATGCAGGATGTCAGAAACATCCTGCATAAAAACTCACAAAAGTGAGTTTTTACACCAGAATCATTCTTCGGCCGTTGCAAACGCGATGGTTTTTTATCGGCAACTTGCTGCATCCAGTATGAATCTGCCGTCTCAGTCGGCGTCATGAAGAGAATATTTCAAGGAATGAAGGAAATCCTGACCTCCTGTCGAATCTGATATATGGGCACGTCCGGCAGCATCGTGCTGATTCAGCGCGAAAGCCCGCAAAAGCGACGATGGCGGTGAAGCCTTCAATGCCGCTGATTGTACCAATCGGAGAAAGACGTTGATTTATTCTGAAGACCTGATTGAGGAAGTGCGCGTACGGAACGACATTCTGGGTGTCGTGTCCGGGTATGTCCGTCTGCAGCGCCAAGGCAGGCGCATGGTGGGGCTGTGCCCCTTTCACAGTGAAAAGACGCCTTCCTTTTCCGTGGATGCGGGAAAGCAGGTTTTCTATTGTTTTGGCTGCCAGAAAGGTGGAAATGTTTTCCATTTTATCATGGGCATTGAAAACCTGGAATTCCCGGACGCGCTGAAACAGCTTGCGGATCGGGCCGGCATTACGCTTCCCGAATCGGAGGATGACGGGGAGCGAGAACGCTCAAAGCTGAAAAAGGAGATCACGGCCCTCAACAGGGAGGCGGCGCGTTTCTTCTTTTCCTGCCTGTCAAAGCCCGAAGGCAGAAATGCGCAGCAGTATCTGGCGGGCAGAGGCCTTCAGGAAAAAACACTGCGCGTCTTTGGACTCGGATATGCGCCGGATTCATGGGACGCGCTCTGCCGTCACCTTCAGGAAAAGGGAACACCGTCCTGGCTGCTGGAGACGGCCGGCCTGGCGGCATCCGGTGGAAACGGCCTCTACGACCGTTTCCGGAACCGCATCATGTTTCCGATCTTCGACATCCGCGGGAACATCGTCGGATTCGGTGGCCGCGTGATGGACGATAGCCAGCCCAAATACCTGAATTCACCGGATACGCCGCTTTTCAGCAAGAACCGCGAACTTTACGGCATGAATTTCGCACGCCTGTCTTCCTCGAAGCAGCTTGTGATGGTGGAAGGATACATGGATGTGATCTCACTGCACCAGGCCGGCGTCGACACGGCAGTGGCTTCCCTGGGAACGGCTTTCACGCAGCATCAGGCCTGGATGCTCAAAAAATACGCCGAAGAAGTCATCATGGCCTATGATGCAGACCCGGCGGGCCAGAACGCCACCTTGCGGGGCATGGAGATTCTGGAGGGAACAGGCAGTCCGATCCGCATCCTCCAGATTCCGGACGGCAAGGATCCGGATGAGTATGTGCGGAAACACGGGGTCGAACAGTTTCGAACCCTGCTCGATACGGCGCTTTCCCTTTTGGAATTCCGCCTTCTGCTGCAAAAACGGGCCCATCCGGGCGAGGATGTGGAAGATCGCGTCCATTTGCTCAACGGGATGGCGGATGTGCTGGCCACCCATGAAAATGCCATCGAACGGGAAATGACAATGGCCGGCATCGCCGGGGAATACAAGGTTTCGATGGAATCCCTGAAGACCGAGGTGGACAAGCGTTTGCGGAAGGTTGGAAACGGGAAAGGTCCGATCAGGACATCCGGAATCATGCAGGGGAATCGCTCCGTGACGGACGGACCTGTCAGGAACCGTTATGACGAAAGCGAATTGCTTCTGCTGTGTCTGCTGGGCAATGAAAACCGGCTATTCGAAGAACTGCTGCTGAGAAGGCCCGCGACCGCCTATCGCGGCAACATCTCCAGGGTCGTGGCCGCGAAACTGTATGAACGCCTGCAGAACCGTCATGAGGCAAGTCTGGCCGAACTTGCGAATGATTTGCCTCCTGACGCGGCTTCCGCGATGATTCACATGGCAGAAACCCGGGGAACGGTGGACAACGCGGACAAAGCCATCCAGGATCTGCTGCGCCGGCTGGAACGGATTGCGCTGGAAGATGAAAAGCAATGGATCCTGGAAAGCATCCGGTCGGAAAAGGACGAAGTGAAGCTCAGGGAACTGGGAGTCGAGCTCAACCGCGTGATATCCCGGATGTCGGAAATCCAGATGGTGGCTTCAATATGATCCGTTCATACATGGTAAATTTAAAGATATGTTCCCTGAAGAATAAGGGATCCACGGAGAGGATGTCAAACATGGCGGAAACAGTGAAGAAAAAGTCAACGGCAGCCAAAAATGCAACGGCAGCCAAAAACGCAACGGCAGCTAAAAACGCAACGGCAGCTAAAAAGACGACAAAGAACGGGATGGTGTCGAATCCGGATGCGGAATCCGCGGAACTGCCGTCAAAAACGGACAGTGAAGCGGATGTCGCGAGTCCGGACGCCGAGTTGCCGGAAAAGGTTTCCGGCGCGGAAGAACCGAAGGATGCGAAGGCCGTTTTGCAGGCGCTGGCAGATGAAGGCCGCGAAAAAGGCATGCTCACCTACGGGGAAATCGAAGATGCCTTCGAACGGCTGGATGTGACGCCGGAACAAATCGAGAAAATCTATGAATCGCTTGAAAAGCTTGGAATCGACGTCATTCCAGAAGTAGCCGAAGAAGAATTCGCCGTCGTCCCCTTCATCGATCCGAGGGTGGAACCGGAAGAAGAGGAAATCGACATGAGCATCCCGGAAGGGATCACGATCGATGACCCGGTCCGGATGTATCTGAAGGAAATCGGCAAGGTGCCGCTGCTTTCGAGCGATGAGGAAATCGTGCTGGCCCAGCGGATGGAGGCGGGAGACACGGAAGCGAAGAAGCGTCTGGCCGAAGCCAACCTCCGCCTTGTCGTCAGCATCGCGAAACGGTATGTCGGCCGCGGCATGCTGTTCCTCGACCTGATACAGGAAGGCAACCTGGGACTCATCAAGGCAGTTGAAAAGTTCAACTACCGCATGGGATACAAGTTCAGCACATACGCCACCTGGTGGATCCGTCAGGCCATCACCCGGGCCATCGCGGACCAGGCGCGCACCATCCGGATCCCCGTTCACATGGTGGAGACGATCAACAAGCTGATCCGCGTTTCACGGCAGCTGCTGCAGGAACTGGGCCGGGATCCGCTTCCGGAGGAAATCGCGAAGGAAATGGGAATGACCGAGGAGAAGGTGCGGGAGATCATGAAGATATCCCAGGAACCGGTTTCCCTTGAAACACCCATCGGTGAAGAGGAAGACAGCCATCTCGGAGACTTCATCCCCGATGAGGATGCGCCGGCCCCTGCCGAGGCGGCTGCCTTCACCATGCTGAAGGAGCAGCTGATCGACGTGCTCGACACCCTCACGCCGCGCGAGGAAAAGGTGCTCCGTCTGCGGTTCGGCCTGGATGACGGCAGGGCCCGCACCCTTGAGGAAGTGGGCCGCGAATTCAACGTCACGCGGGAACGCATCCGCCAAATCGAGGCAAAAGCGCTGCGCAAGCTGCGTCACCCCAGCCGGTCAAAGAAACTGAAGGATTTTCTGGATTGATTCCACACCAAGCAGCGTAACGGGACGGAGGATGGCGCCGTGGCGATACCCTTGATTCTGGCAGATGACGACAAGGCCTATGTGAATCGCGTGGCGGACTGGATTCTGGTCCATCCGGAATCCGGGTTTCAGCCGGTTGTGGCTGACGTCCGCCTTCCGGACGCCATTCCATCGGGTTCGGGAGCACCCGTAGTCCTATACGGGGGAATGTACTGGAAAGCCATCGTCGAAGCATCCGCCGGCATTCATGCGATCCTGCTTCAGGACGGAGCGGATGCCGTCCAGGCCGGCATCGGGAAAAATGCCCGGATCATTCCGACCGTGGCCAAGTTCCAGCCGATATCCGGATTGCTGCAGGACATATTGGCCATTGCAAACGAGCGCGGCTGGAAACTCCCTGCCCGGACAAGTACGGGAAGCATCCCGCTGTCTGTTGCGGTTCATTTGTCGGGAGCCATCCACATGCAGCCGATAGCCCCCGTGCTGGCTGTCCTGTCTGCACGGGTGCGGAAAACGCTGTATCTTGATCTGGACTCGGCCGGCCATTCCGGCCTATGGTTTCCTTCCGGCGGCGGGCACGGGCTTTCCAGGCTGGCTTACCATGTGCACGGCGGATCTGAAGGATGGGTGGATCGGTTTGAAAACTGCCTGTTCCAGGATGCCGTTTCCGGGGTCCACACCCTTCGCGAGCCGGATCTGCCGGAAGACGCCGCCGGGCTGGGTGCCGCGGAAGTGAGGGCCATCCGTTCGGCCGCGGGGCGTTCCGGTTTCGGCATCATGATGGTCGATGCGGGACTTGGGCTGGACCGCAGGAATCTGTCCCTCCTGCCGGAGGCAAACCGGATTTTCCTCGTTTGCGGAAACGATGCTGCGGGGCTGCGTCGCGCATCCGCCGCCTCATCCCTTCTCAATGGCTCTTCCGATGGCCTTCTTTTGCGGGAATCGAACGAACTTCACTGGATATTCTGCGGAGGCGGCAAGCTCGCCGGAAATCCGGACATCCCTCCCGGACATTTCGTCCATGTCCTTCCCGACGCATACCCTGACGGATTCCCGCGATCGGGATGGGCGGCGGATCGGCGTTTCCTGTCGGAATTATCCGCATTCGAACGCGGGACGGGTGACATGCTCCGACCGGAGGCGCGCGATGATGGATGAGGAAGCCTTTCGCTCGTGGGTGGCCGGCATTCGGAAGGCAACCGTATCGGAGCGTCCGGGAGAGACCGGGACGGAAACAGACAGGGAAAAGCAGCTGAAGGATACCATTGAACGGATGGTGTTCGCGGATCCCGGTTCGGTTCACACCAACGCATCCGAAAAACGCAGGGCCGCGGAAACCGTCTTCAACTCCATGCGCCGGCTGGATGTCCTGGAACCGCTGCTGCAGGATCCGGATACAAC
>JANYKF010000238.1 GCA_025361665.1 Clostridiaceae bacterium | reverse complement strand
CACGTTCGAACCGCCCGGATCCTGCGGATATCCCGGGTATGGCATCAGGCACGTGAACGGGAGGCTGCATGGCATTATACGCGATATCCGATCTTCATCTGGCGATTGGAGTCGGCAAGCCGATGGATGTGTTTGGATCGGGATGGGTCGATCACATAGACCGCCTCAGGGAAAACTGGGAACGGACCGTAAAA
Source organism: Clostridiaceae bacterium (assembly GCA_025361665.1). Classification (GTDB taxonomy): domain Bacteria; phylum Bacillota; class Clostridia; order DSM-8532; family DSM-8532; genus JAEWSN01. The sequence goes on along the minus strand of JANYKF010000238.1, from coordinate 5,079 downwards.
CCCGAAGACACGGTTCTGATGCCCGGAGACTTTTCCTGGGCCACCTACCTGTCCGAGGCCATTCCCGATTTCACATGGCTTGAGTCCCTTCCGGGACAGAAAATCATGACGAAGGGCAACCATGACTATTGGTGGACCACGCAGAGAAAGATGGATGTCTTTTTCATGGAGCATGGGATCCGCAGCATCCGCATCCTGCACAACAATGCCGTCCTGGTGGGGGATTTCGCCATCTGCGGGGCTCGTGGATGGAAATCGCCGGGTGATGAGGACTTCAGTCCCGAAGATCGGAAGATATTCCTGCGGGAACAGGAGCGGCTGAAGCTGTCCATGCAGGCCGCCGTGAAGCTGGGATCGGGGAAACGCTGCGTGCTGCTTCACTTTCCACCCTTCAACGCACGCCGGGAACCCGGTGCGTATGTGGACATCATGCGCGAATACGGGGCGAGTCACTGCCTGTACGGCCACTTGCACGGGCGTGGCCGGTATGCGGCCATCCAGGGTATGCAGGATGGCATCGATTACCGTCTTGTGGCGGCTGACAACCTGCAGTTTCAGCCCTTTTTGATTTCAGCGGATTGATTGCGCCGGATCAATCTTGAAGATTGTCGGGATTCATGGTACAATTAAGCGGCTTTTAGGGCTATGGGGATGATAGCCGCCTTTTTTTTGTGGAAACATGGTTTTGAGCAATGGAGCAGGTTTCGGATTCAACCGAAAGAAAATGAGTATTCGTGCCCGATCACGGGCCCGGCATATAGGGGCGTGTTCCCCGAAAAAACAGGATCAGGAGGCGCGGCAGCATGAGCGCAAAATTGGAACAGGTAGAAAAAAATACTGTGAAGCTCACGATCGAGGTGGACGCGATGACGTTCGACGAAGCGATGGAAAAGTCCTATGCGAAGAACAAGGGCCGTTACGCCCTGCAGGGATTCCGCAAGGGCAAAGCACCCCGGCACATGATTGAACGTATGTATGGCGAAAGCATTTTTTACGAGGATGCCATCAACATCGCATGCCCGCCGGCGTATGAGAAGGCCATCGCGGAACTGGGCATCGAGCCCGTCGATCGTCCGGAAATCGATGTCGACAAGATCGGAGTCGGCACACCCCTCATATTCACCGCCACGGTCACGGTAAAGCCGGAGGTGGTTTTGGGACAATACCTGGGTCTTTCCGTGGAAAAGGATTCCGTCATGATCACCGACGAAGACGTGGAAAAGGAGCTGGACCGTGTCCGGGAACGCAATTCCCGCCTGATCACGGTGGAAGACCGCGCCGTTCAGAATGGAGACAACCTCACGATCGATTTCCAAGGGTATTCGGACGGGATTGCATTCGAAGGCGGAACCGGAAAGGACTACTCCCTGGTCATCGGTTCCGGCAGCTTCATTCCGGGTTTCGAAGAGCAGCTGGTCGGGGTGGAACTGCTTACGGAGACCGAAGTCAATGTGGTTTTCCCGGAATCGTATCATAGTTCCGAGTTGGCGGGAAAAGAGGCAAGGTTCACGGTAACCGTGAATCAGATCAAGTATCGTGAAATGCCGGATCTGGATGATGAGTTCGCCAAGGATGTCAGTGAATTCGACACGTTGGAGGCATACAAGGCCGATATCGGCCGGAAACTTTCCACTACTGCCACGGAAGGCTCGGAGCGCAAATTCGAGGAGGAAGTGCTGAAAGCCGCCGCCGCCAATCTGTCCGTCGAGATTCCCGATGCCATGGTGGCGACCCAGCTCAACGGCATACTTCGCCAGTTCGACATGAACCTGCGCTACCAGGGGATGGACCTCAAAAAGTACATGGCCATGATGGGCATGAAGGAAGACCAACTCCGTGCGGATTTCCGCGACAATGCGAGAGAGAACGTAAAGACCCAGCTCCTTCTTGAAGCGGTCGTGAAGGCGGAAGGCATCGAGGCCTCGGAAGAGATGATAGAGGCGGAACTTGCTGTCATGGCGAAACAATATGGGCAGACGGTGGAAGAGATCCGTACGCAGCTGCACGACCACGACATGGAACATGTCATGGAACGGGCCTGCAGCAATGAAGCCATCAGGCGCATGACAGACAGTGCGGCAGCCGGCTGAAGAAATCTTGTTTGCAAATCGGGGAGGACGGGAATATAATATCAGAGTAGGTCAAACTGGTGAAAAAGTTTCACCGGGAAACCCTCATGCAACACGCAAACCTGTCCGGCCAACCATTGAAAGGAGGCCCCTATGTCCCTCGTACCGATTGTCGTAGAACAAAGCAGCCGCGGAGAGCGGTCGTTTGACATTTTTTCCAGGCTTTTGAAAGATCGCATCATCATGCTCAGCGATGAGGTCAATGATGTTACCGCTTCCCTCGTGGTCGCCCAGATGCTTTTCCTCGAAGCCGATGACCCCGACAAGGATATTCAATTGTACATCAACAGCCCGGGTGGTTCCATCACATCGGGCATGGCCATCTACGACACCATGCAGCATGTGAAGCCGGATGTGTCCACGATCTGCGTGGGCATGGCCGCTTCCATGGGCGCTTTCCTGCTGACCGCCGGTGCAAAGGGAAAACGGTACGCGCTCCCCAACAGCACCATCATGATTCACCAACCGCTTGGCGGCGCGCGTGGCCAGGCTACGGACATCAAAATCCACGCGGAGTGGATTCTGAAAGTCAAGGACAAACTCAACCGCATGCTCAGCGAAAAAACCGGGCAGCCGCTTGCGAAGATCGAACAGGACGTGGAGCGCGACTATTTCATGGACGCGGAAGAAGCCAAGGCATACGGCCTGGTGGATCATATCATGGAGAAAAGGATACCGGGGTGACGAATGGCGAAAATTGACGACAAAAAGCAATTGAAATGCTCCTTCTGCGGCAAGACGCAGGATCAGGTGCGGCGTCTCGTGGCAGGCCCGGGCGTGAATATCTGCGATGAGTGCGTGGATCTCTGCTCTGATATCATCGATGATGATTTCGAGGAGTTCAACAGTCCCATCACCCCGGATGCCCTGCTCAAGCCATCGGAAATCAAGGCGATCCTGGATCAGTATGTCGTGGGGCAGGAGCGTCCGAAGCGCGCACTGGCCGTTTCCGTCTACAATCACTACAAGCGCATCCGCGCCGAGAAAACGAAGGATGACGTGGAGCTGCAGAAAAGCAACATCCTCCTGATCGGCCCCACCGGCTGCGGCAAGACCTATCTGGCACAGTCGCTGGCCAAGATCCTGAACGTCCCGTTTGCCATCGCCGACGCGACCTCCCTCACGGAAGCGGGGTATGTGGGCGAAGATGTCGAGAATATCCTGCTCAAGCTCATCCAGGCGGCGGATTTCGACATTGCCCGCGCGCAAAACGGCATCATCTACATCGACGAAGTCGACAAGATCGCGCGGAAGTCCGAGAATGTCTCCATCACGCGCGATGTCAGCGGAGAAGGGGTTCAGCAGGCCCTCCTCAAGATACTCGAAGGCACGGTTGCCTCCGTCCCGCCGCAAGGGGGCCGGAAGCACCCGCACCAGGAGTTTCTGCAGATAGACACGACCAACATCCTGTTCATCTGCGGCGGCGCATTCGACGGCCTTGAAAAGATCATCCAGAACCGCATCGGAAACAAGACGATGGGATTCGGCGCCGTGATCGAAAGCAAAAAGGAACTCGACATCAGCGAGATCTACAAGAACGTGAATCCGACGGACCTGGTCAAGTATGGGCTGATTCCCGAATTCGTGGGCCGTCTGCCGGTCGTGGTGCCCCTTCACGCACTGGACCGCTCGGCTCTCATCGATATCCTCACGAAGCCCAAGAACGCCATCATCAAACAGTATGAAAAGCTTTTCCAGATTGACGGCGTCAAGCTGGAAGTCGAAGAGGAAGCACTCGATGCCATTGCCGGCAGGGCACTGGAACGGAAAACCGGAGCGCGCGGGCTGCGGGCCATCATGGAAGAAATCATGCTGGATGTGATGTACGACATTCCGACGACGGATACGGTGGAAAAATGCATCCTCGACAAGGAAACGATTCTCAGCAACGGCACGCCGCGACTGATTCACGGTGAGGGTCGGCGGGTCATCGCTCCGGTGAAGAAGAAAAAGCGAAACGAAGTGGATTCTGCCTCCTGAAAACAAACGGAGTGAATCCGGAAGGATTTCAGAGGGGCTCTCTCTCCCTCAATGGCAGATCGGATTGCCTGGAAAATACAGATGAAACGATATGGATAACCGATGGCCGCATGTGCCGGAGCAGGAACGCTCCAAGGGCATGCGGCCTTTTCTCTTGACAGGAGGCAGTGGGTATGGAACCTGAATCACAAGGATGGAGCCTGTTTCACCGATATGAGCCGGCATACGCCAAGCCGATGGAGGGAGAGGATGCGGGCCTGTTCCATCCCGACAGGAGGACGGTCTGGTTCCTGTTTCAGGATGACAGGCTCCTCGTGCATGCCCTCTCACCGGCCACGGATGGGAAACCCATGGACTTCGGGGAAAGCGGAGATATCGGGATTTTCCCCGTCGGGCAGGTCGCCCTGCCGGTTGGAGGCCGCATCGTCGATTGGACGAACGGGGTTGTGGCCGTTCATTCGCTCGGACTCTTCGATGGGAATCCCTGTTGCGTCGCACTGGTGGCTTCCGATGCGGAGAAAGAGGTCCGTTCTGACGGATTTGCCTGGCAGGGCCTCAGGAACCTGCTGCCGCTGATGGACGGCGATGCGGGTTTTCTTGCCGGCCGCGCGCTCCAAATGCTCAACTGGCAGCGCAACAACCGCTTTTGCGGACGGTGCGGCGCGAAAATGACGCCGAGGGAGGACGAAAGGTCCATGCATTGTCCGGAGTGCGATTACCGGCAGTATCCGCGGTTGTCTCCGGCCATCATCGTCGCCGTGACACGGGGGGACGAACTCCTGCTGGCGCACGCCAATCATTTTCCCGAAGGTCTGTTCAGCCTGGTGGCTGGTTTTGCCGAACCCGGAGAGACCTTTGAAGACTGCGTGGCCCGGGAAGTGCGGGAGGAAGTCGGCATCGGCATCCGGAACATCCGCTATCTCTCCAGCCAGCCGTGGCCGTTTCCGGATTCTCTGATGGTGGGCTTCAC
>JANYKF010000235.1 GCA_025361665.1 Clostridiaceae bacterium | reverse complement strand
ACCTCCACCCAGGGTGAATTCCGGCTGAACGCCATGTTGACCGAAACGAGTTCCCCCTTTTTCACGATGGCATCGTCCCAAACCAGGAAACAGCCTCGTATTCCGGATCCCAGACAGCATCCTTCCAGCATTTCAAGTGCGTTGTCCAGGGAATCGGGCTTCGACCACGAAGCCCAGCTGCCATGGAAGGCATTGGCGATCGCCGGGTTGTCGCGCAGGCCCAGTGCCTCATCCAGGACTTCATTCTTTTTGAACTGGTTTTCCATGAGCTGATTTCTGGCAAAGCGTTCAATGGTTTCATAATAGGCCGGGTCGACGTGTCGCGCCATGACAAGACCCAGATGGATGGCATCGGTGATGGAGCAGGTTTCGCTGGATCCATCCTTGCCGCCGAGACCGTCCGGTACCCATCCCCAGCTGCTGGAATGCCTGACGGTCCAATCGAACGCGCTCCTCATCTGCAGCAGCAGCTGTTCGTCCTGCGTATGAACCGCCCAGCGGGCCATTCCCGCGGCTGCCGTCAAAATGCCTCCGGAATGCGTATGTCCGTAATAATGACCTTCCTTTGTGAATATTCCGCTTTTTTCCACCACGAATCTGACGAGTTTCCTCATCAGCGCTTCTGCGGATGGAGCGGCTGCCGCTTCTAGATACCGGGCAAGCGCGAGCATGATGCCGCCGATGGGGTAGGTGGAATATGGCGTGAAATCGCCGAACACGGCATCGTGAATCGAGTTCCAGCCTTCCGGCGATTTGAACTGATAGGCGCAGCCGTCTTCAAAGGTCAAATGCCCGCAGATGAGATCGATCAAATTGTCGATGCGCCGTCTGTTTGCATCGTCTGGTTCCCGGAGGTACAAATCTACGCTCGTGGTCAGGACACGCGTGACCATGAACGGATGTTCGTACGGATCGCACGCATCCATGCGCCTGAGCAGGGCCAGTTCCTCTTCCGGGTGGAACCGGCCCGTTGCCTGGCCTGCCAGGATGAACGCATCCAGATATCGCGACGACATGTCCCCGTTGTCCCAGATGGCATGACCCAGCAGTAGTTCGGGGAGGATGCGCAGCTCAAAATACGGCCGGCTTCCCATGTCCCGGTCCAGTCGCGCCAGGATTGCATCAAGGCCGTTTGCCATCGCTTCCTGGAGAAAATAGGTCATGGGCCTCTCTGCCGTTCTTTCTACGCTCATCTCACACCTCCGGTATTGGTTTCCGGGTTATGCCTTTTCACCCCGGCGCTTGTAATCATCCTCGACGTTTGCCTTCCAGTCCGCAGAAAGGGCTTTGCCCGCACGAAAGGTGCTGACGGCCTCACTGACGGCCATATAGTTGAGTTCAGTTCCCACTCCGTCGGCGTGATAGTTTGCTGCCCTGTCGGCCTGGATGCCGAATTTGGCGGCGGTGGCCATGGCATCGATATTGGCTCCCAGAAAGAGGAACTCCCAGCCGAACTTTTCCTTCTGCCGTTCCACCAAGGCCTTGATTTTCTCATGCGTGTATTCGTGACTGGCATTTTCCATGCCGTCGGTGGTGATGACGAAAAGCACTTTGTCTGCGCGCTGGCCTTCCATCGTGTTCTTCTGGGCATTTCCGATTTTGTGGATGGTCTTCCCGATGGCATCCAGCAAGGCCGTGCATCCTCCCACAAAGTACTCCTTATCCGTGATGGGGCGGATGCCCCTGATGTTGATCCTGTCGTGCAGCAGTTCGTAGCCGTCATCGAAGAGCACGGTGGTGACCACGGCTTCCCCGGCCTCTTTCTGCTGCTTTTTCAGCATGGCGTTGTATCCGCCGATCGTGTCTTCCTCCAGGCCGGACATGGAACCGCTCTTGTCCAGGATGAACGCCAGCTCGGTCAGGTTTGTTTTGCCATTTGTTTTCCCTTTTGCTTTGTCATTTGTTTTCCCGGTTGTTTTCCCGTTTACGCTTTCAATTGTTTCCTTGTTTGCTTTCATTTTGGTTGTCCTCCCTTTCCTTGATGATAGGATCATACCAAGGAAGGAATGCGGCCGGGTCGCCTGCGAAGCGACATTTCACAAAAAGTTCATGAAAACGTTGCCTGGCTGATGCGTCATGCGCCCAGCAAGGGCTGGTGAAATGCAAACAGGGCCTCATTGATTTCATGGATGCTGTAAACGCCTTCCTCGATGAAATAGGCGATGATAACGTCGAACTTGCTGCCGGATGACAAGGAGTAGCCGGCCGTGCCCAGCAGGTCACGGGTATCGTCGAAATTCAGTTTCAGCGCAATGGCAAAAGCGATGGCTGTGGCCTTGCTTGGATTGTATTCTTTACCGCCGCGTATCTTGGAAAAGAGCTTGCGGTCGATGTTGGCCCTCCGGTAAGTCTCCACGTCGGTCAAGCCCTTTTCATCTATCAGCCGCAGCAGCCTTTGCGAAAAGGACTCTCCCAGCTGGCCGACGGCATCTTCAAGGCTGCGTTTCCCTGTTTTGGCTGGTGCCATGACGACAGGCTGGAGGCTGCGCTTCCCCGTTTTTTCATGTGTCCTGACTGGTTCGACAACTTCGGAAATCGTCTCATCATGGACTTCATATTGTTGAAAGTCACTTTCAAACACAATCCTGTTTCGTTCGAAATGCTTATGCTCTTCGATATAATTGTCATCAATGAATTGCGCAATGGCAGAAAACAGTTTTTCACTCAGAACGACCGATGCCTTGTCATAAACTGTCAGATAGACCCTCATTTCATGCTCCAGAAGGAACTCCCCGATGGCGGAGACGGCAACGGCCAGCGCCAGATCTTTCGGATACCCGTAGATTCCGGATGAAATCAAGGGGAAGGCAATGGACTCGCATCCATGGGCAGCCGCCAGGGCAAGCGAATTGGCGTAACAGCTCCGCAGCAGCCGTTCCTCATCCGTATTGCCGCCGTGCCAGACGGGACCGGCCGTATGGATGATGAATCTGGCCGGAAGGTTGCCGCCGCTTGTGAGGACCGCCTCGCCGGAACCGCACGTCCCGATGCGGTCGCATTCCGACTGGAGCCATTCTGCCCCGGCTGCCGCGAAAATGGCGCCGCAGACGCCGCCGCCTTTCTGCAGACCCGTGTTGGCGGCATTGACAATGGCATCCACCTTCATTTTCGTGATATCATTCCTGACGATTTCAAACGGCATATTGCGAGTCTCCTTTTACAGAACAAATCCTTTTCTGCTTTGTCCGATTTCCGCACCTTGATCCAAGAGGCGTTTCCGAAGCTTCTTCACATCGATGGACCGCGGACAGGTTCCATCTGCCGCTCCGATGGCCGCAGCGGTGCCGGCAGCTTCCCCAATCGCAAGAATAGGGGCCATGGCCCGCCAGGATTCATAGGCCCTTTGATCGGAAGACATGCAGCGGCCCGCGACCAGCAGGTTTTCCACCTGCACCGGCACCAGCGCGCGATAGGGAATATCGTACCCTTCATGCTCCAGGAATCTGCGATACCCATAGAAGTGGATGATCGGGTTGACGGCCATGGCGATGGCGTCTTCAAACACCCTTCCTTCGAGCACATCTTCCCCTGTCATCCTGTATTCCCCTTCGAAAAAACGGGTCTGCCGGATTCCAATCAGCGAACCCGTATCGATGATGTGCGCATTTCCCAAATCCGGAAATTGACGCTTTTTCTCTTCGAGATCCGCATAAACGGCAAGACGGACATTGATTTCCGCTTTCGTCAGTTCTTGTGCGTCGGCTCCGTTGACAGCGCCCGGAGACGGACCCCACAATACCATCGTGTCATGGATGAGGCATCCGTTGGCTTTGGTTTCCGGCTCGAATCCCGCGATTTTATACATCAGGCCATCATTCAAACGGCTGGCTTCGTCTTTTATCGTCTGCCAGTAGGGTACTCCGGCCTTGAAGGCGACATCGCCGTCACCGCTGCAGTCGATGATCACTTTTGCGAAAACGGCTTGCCTTCCGGATTTGTTTTCAATGAGAACGCCCTTGAGGCTGCTTCCATCCATGATGACATCGCTGAACCATGTATGGAAAAGGATATGGGCTCCCGCATCCCGAACAAGTTTCAAGGCTTCATACTTGAATGCCTCCGTATCGAATGCATAGTTGTAGGAGAGGTCTCCCTTTGTGTCGGAACGTTGTTCGGATTCATAGGCGTTTCGGGATTTTTCAGCTCCTCCGGATTTCAGCAGCGCAAGAACAAGTTCCTCCCCGATCCCTTTTGTCGTCTGGATGCCATCGGGCTTCAC
>JANYKF010000221.1 GCA_025361665.1 Clostridiaceae bacterium | reverse complement strand
GCGGCTGAAGGAACTCGAGCACATGGGATACCAGTTCGAAGGTGCGGAAAGCACCTTTGAACTGATCATCCGGAAACAGCTCGGGAAATACAAGCCTTTCTTTGAACTGGAGCATTTCAAGATCATCGGAGAGCAGCCTTCTTCCGGCGCATACAGTTCTTCCGCCATCATCAAGGTGAAAGTGGACGGCACTTCGGAGATTTCCGCCGCGGAAGGCGATGGCCCGGTCCACGCGCTGGACCGCGCGCTGCGCAAGGTGCTGCTGACATTCTACCCGGAACTGGGCAAAGTTCACCTGACGGACTACAAGGTCCGCGTACTCGACACCCGCTCGGCCAGTGCCGCGAAAGTCCGTGTTTTGATTGAGTCCACGGACGGGGAAAGTATCTGGACCACGGTCGGCGTTTCCACGGACATTATCGAGGCCTCCTGGATCGCCCTGGTCGATTCCATTGAATACATGCTGCTCAAGGAACTGGAAAAAAAGATGCGGGTTTATCTCTGAGGTGGAGGACGGAAAGATGGATTTCAAAATCGCGCTCATCCGTGGTGACGGCATCGGGCCGGAAGTGGTTGGCGAAGCCGTGAAGGTAATGGAAAAAATCGGGACACGATACGCGCACCGTTTCGTGTTCACGGACACGCTGGCCGGCGGCTGTGCCATTGATGCGGCCGGTGTCCCGCTTCCGAAGGAAACGGTAGAGGTCTGCAAGGCCAGTGATTCCATCCTGCTTGGCGCCGTAGGCGGCTGGAAGTGGGATGTCCTGCCCGGGCATCTGCGGCCTGAACGCGCCCTCCTGGGCCTGCGCGGAGAACTGGGCCTCTATGCGAACATCCGTCCGGCCATCCTTTACCCGTCCCTCAAAGCGGCTTGTCCGCTCCGTCCCGACATCGTGGAAGGCGGCATCGATATCTGCGTCGTCCGGGAACTGACGGGCGGCATGTACTTCGGCGATCGCGGCCGTCGCGAGAATGCACAGGGATATGGTGAAGAGGCGTATGACACCGAAGCATACAGCTTTCTCGAAGTGGATCGCATCTGCCGCACCGCTTTCGATATCGCCATGAAGCGCGGAAAGAAACTGTGCAGTGTGGACAAGGCGAACGTGCTGGAAAGTTCTCGCCTCTGGCGTGAGGTCGTGCTGAGGGTCGCGATGGAATATCCGGAAGTGGAGCTCAGCCACATGTACGTGGACAATGCGGCCATGCAGCTGGTGCGCAATCCGAAACAATTTGATGTGATCGTGACCACCAATATGTTCGGCGACATCCTGTCGGATGAAGCCAGTATGATTACCGGATCCATCGGCATGCTCCCTTCTGCCAGCCTCGGCGCATCGCACTGCGGGATGTATGAGCCCATCCATGGTTCCGCACCGGACATCGCGGGTAAGGACAAGGCCAACCCGATTGCCACCATCCTGTCTGTCGCGATGATGTTCCGCTATTCCTTCGGTCTGGATGCCGAGGCGGCTGCCATCGAGAAGGCCGTCACGATGGTGCTGGAAACCGGATACCGTACCGGCGACATCATGAGCGCCGGCATGATGCCCGTCGGAACGAAGGAAATGGGCCGTCTGATAGCGGATGTGGTGCAATGAAAGAAAAAACACCGTCGGAGTACTGGGATTACGTGAAAGACAGAGATGGAGGCCAATCATGAACAGCGGTCAAGTCAAACTCGGTGTGGAACGGGCTCCGCACCGTTCCCTCCTGAAGGCCATGGGCATGACGGATGAGGAAATTGCCAGGCCGCTGGTCGGCGTGGTCAATTCCTTCAATGAACTCATTCCGGGACATATCCATCTGCGCACGATTGTGGAAGCGGTCAAGGCCGGTGTTCGCATGGCCGGCGGCACGCCGGTTGAATTTCCGGCCATCGGCGTATGCGACGGCATCGCCATGGGGCACAAGGGCATGCATTATTCCCTTGCATCCCGCGAACTGGTCGCTGATTCCACGGAATCGGTCGCGCTGGCGCACTGCCTGGATGCCATGGTCATGGTGCCCAACTGCGACAAGATCGTCCCCGGCATGCTCATGGCGGCCGCACGCGTCAACATCCCCACGGTGGTGGTTTCCGGCGGTGCGATGATGGCCGGCAGGGTGGGGGAGCGGTTCATCAGTCTGACAACTGTCTTTGAGGCGGTCGGGGCTGTCAAGGCCGGGAAGATGGGCGTGGATGAGCTCACGGAATATGAAAATGCCGCCTGTCCAAGCTGCGGATCGTGTTCCGGCATGTTCACCGCCAACAGCATGAATTGTCTGACGGAAGTCCTTGGCATCGGCCTTCCCGGCAACGGAACGATTCTGGCAGTGATGGCGGAACGCATACGCCTGGCCAAGACAGCCGGCGTAAAAGTGATGGAGATGCTCGAGAAGAATATCCGGCCGAAGGACATCATGACGCGGGAAGCCTTTGAAAACGCACTCACCGTGGACATGGCCCTCGGCTGCAGCACGAACAGCATGCTGCACCTGCCCGCCATCGCACACGAGGCAGGCGTTGCCTTCGACCTGGAATGGGCGAACGCCATCAGCGCGAAGACCCCCAATCTCTGCAAATTGGCGCCGGCAGGCCCGCACCACATCGAGGACCTCTATGCGGCGGGCGGTGTCCAGGCCGTCATGAAGGAGCTTTCCCGGAAGAACCTGCTGCATCTGGATCTGCCTACGGTCACAGGCAAGACGGTGGGTGAAAATATCGCGGGCGCGGTGAACAAAAACCCGAAAGTGATCCATCCTGTCGACAACCCGTACAGCGCCACGGGCGGCATCGCGGTCCTCAAAGGCAATCTTGCGCCCGATGCCTGCGTGGTGAAACGCTCGGCCGTGGACAAGGCCATGCAGCAGTTCACCGGTACGGCCCGCGTCTTTGATTCGGAAGACGCATCCATCGAAGCCATCTTTGCCGGAAAAGTGCAGAAGGGCGATGTGCTGGTCATCCGGTACGAAGGACCGAAGGGAGGACCGGGCATGCGCGAAATGCTGATGCCAACCTCCGTCCTGGCCGGCATGGGTCTTGACAGGGACGTTGCGCTCATCACGGACGGGCGTTTCAGCGGGGCCACCCGCGGCGCCTGCATCGGGCACGTTTCCCCGGAAGCGGCAGCCGGAGGGCCCGTCGCGTTCGTGCGGGACGGGGACTTGATTGCCATCGACATGGAAGCCTGCACGATTTCCGTGAATGTCACGGAGGACGAATTCGCTGAACGCCGAAAAGGCTGGGTCGCGCCGTCACCCAAGATTACCACCGGATATCTGGCGAGATATGCCAAGCTGGTAACGTCCGCCAATCGCGGTGCGATTCTGGAGTAACGGAGAACCGACCGTCGCCCGAACAGAGGAGGCTAAAAATGAAAATGACCGGAGCAGAATTGCTGATCCAGTGTCTGATCGAACAAGGGGTCGAGGTCATCTTCGGGTTTCCAGGAGGGGCGGTCCTGAACATCTATGACGCCTTGTACAAATACCGGGGGCAGATCCGCCATTACCTGACTTCCCACGAACAAGGTGCTTCCCACGCGGCGGACGGATATGCCCGCGCGACCGGCAGGGTCGGTGTCTGCCTGGCAACCTCCGGACCGGGTG
>JANYKF010000218.1 GCA_025361665.1 Clostridiaceae bacterium | reverse complement strand
CTTCCGCCAACCAGTTCATCTCGCTGGAGCAGGCAAGCAACCGGACTTTTCCGAAACTGAACGAGGCATTCTCCATCCGACCGGAAGCCGTTGTCGAGTTTGCCTGCAGCGTCTGGGTCGGCATGCAGGGGGATGAAATCATCTCGCTGAATGAATCCTGGATTCCACTTGCGCTTTTTCCGGAAATTCTGGACGACTTGACCAACCACAAATCCAGCCAGGAAATCCTGAAGGGAAAATACCCGTTGCTGCCTTACCATTCGCACAGCGTCATGGACATCATCCACACCAACCCGGTGGAGGCGGCCAGTCTTCATGTACAACCGGGCCAGCCGCTCATCCGCATCCTGAATACCCTGCATGCCCGAGACGGCAAACCGGTCGAACTGATCGTAACCAAATATCGCGCGGACAAATGCAAACTGATCTTTGAAAATCATCGATGATGCTTCAACAGGAGCCATCATCACACTTCCGGCACACATAAACCGCACATATGCTGCATATGAATGAGGAGGTCATTTCATGAGTTACGACGAATCCGGAATGGAAGCCACAGAGAAAACGGTAAAAAAAGCAGGCCGGCCAAAAGGGAGCAAGAATGTAAAGGCAAAGGAAAAGCCAAACAAAACAGGAATATCGGCCCTTGCTGTTTCGGCATCCAACTCCCTGTCCACCGCAAACTCCCTGTCCACCGCAAACTCCCCATCCACAACAAACTCCGCGGCAGATACTGGAGCTCCGGGCGGGCTCGCAGCCGGAAATGCCAAGCTGTCAGAGCGGTTGTCCTATGCAGTCAAAAGTGCCTGGGAGGACAAGAACCTGAACCGCAGCCGGATCTTTGATTTCGCGGAAGGATATATGTCTTTTCTCAACAAGTCCAAAACAGAGCGCGAATTTGTGAAGGAATCAATCAAGATCGCCGAGGCGAAGGGGTTCCGCAACATCGACAGGATAGAGGAAGATATGCGCCTGGTTCCAGGCGACAAGATTTACCGGGTCGTCAAAAACAAACTCATCATGCTGGCTGTCATTGGCCGAAAGCCGCTGGATGAAGGAGTTCGCATTCTAGGTGCCCATATCGATTCCCCGCGCATCGACGTCAAGCAGAATCCACTGTACGAGGCAAACGACCTCGCCTTTCTGAAGACGCACTACTACGGCGGGATCAAGAAGTATCAGTGGACGGCCATTCCGGTTGCCATCCACGGCGTATTCGTGAAAACGGACGGCACGACGGTAGATGTCCTGATTGGCGAGGATGAAAAGGACCCAATCTTCACCATCACCGATTTGCTGCCTCATCTGGCGAAAGACCAGTACAAGAAAAAGCTGGGAGAAGCCATCGCCGGCGAGTCCCTGAACGTCCTGCTTGGCTCCGAACCTTACCTGGGCGAAGAATCCAAAGAGAAGGTCAAGCTGAACATGATGCTTCTGCTGAGCGAGATGTATGGCGTCAAGGAAGAAGATTTCCTCTCGGCGGAACTTGAAATCGTGCCTGCTTTCAAAGCCCGGGACCTGGGTCTCGACCGTTCCATGATCGGAGCGTATGGCCATGACGACAAGGTATGCGCCTATCCGTCCCTGATTTCCGTGTTGGAAGTGGAAGACCCGGAAACCACCTCGCTCTGCATGCTCACGGACAAGGAAGAGATTGGAAGCGTAGGCAATACCGGTGCAGAATCCAGGGCCATGGAGAATCTCCTTGCCGATTTGTGCGCCATGTCCATGCCGGCTCCTTATACGGACCGGATGGTCCGCCGCTGCCTCGACAGGTCAAAGATGCTGTCCGCGGATGTCACGGCCGCCGTAGACCCAAATTACGAAGGCACGCATGACAAGCTGAATGCATCCTACATGGGAAAAGGCATCGCCATCATGAAATACAGCGGCTCCCGCGGCAAGTCCGGCGCATCCGATGCACACGCCGAGTTTGTGGCAGAGATACGCAAGATTCTCAACGAAGCCGGGATTGCCTGGCAGACCACCGAACTGGGTGCCGTGGACAAGGGGGGCGGGGGAACCATCGCCATGATGGTGGCCAATCTCGGTGTCGACGTAATCGACTGCGGCGTGCCGGTGCTTTCCATGCACGCACCGTTCGAAGTGGTCAGCAAGGTGGACCTTTACCATACGTACCTGGCCTATGCGGCATTTTTGAAGTAAATTGGACTTCTTTGTGAAATTGGAATAGTCCGGATGATTCGAAAACGTCGAATCATCCGGACTATTTGACTTTTGTATTGCAGCGACGGTCAGCCTTACTGTTCCTTGCGCTTGTGAGGATGAATTTGGGAGAGAGGGTTGCTTTCTACCGCATCGCGCAGCCGCTTATCATCAACATGGGTGTAGATTTCCGTTGTGGAAATGCTCTCATGTCCCAGGATTTCCTGCAGCGCCCTGATATCGACCTGACCGTGCTTGTACATCAGGGTTGCGGCTGTGTGACGCAATTTGTGGGTCGAATATTTGGCCGTATCCAATCCTGCCGAGCCAATGTGTTTCTTGACGATATACTGTACCGTCGTCCTGCCGATGCGGCGTTTTCTTTCACTGATGAACAAAGCCGTCCTGTCGACAACACCTTCCGTCGGCCTGATTTTCCGGTAGGCATCAATGGCTTCCGTACAGGCCTGGTTCAAGTAGACCGTACGTTCTTTTCCACCTTTTCCCATTATTGTCAATCGATCGTCCCGGATGTCTTTCAGGTTGATGCTGACCAATTCAGCCAATCGCATGCCGCAGTTCAAAAAGAGGGTGATGATGGCGTAATCGCGTTCATAGGAGCGGCCATCAACCGCATCCAGCAATTGACGGCTTTCATCGAGGTTCAGGTACCGTGGCAGACGCTTGATCATTTTCGGCGTATCCAGTTCACGGGTTGGATTGGTTTCCAGCAATTTGACCTTGGAAACCAGGTAATTGTAGAAGGATTTCAGGCAGGCGACTTTTCGGGCCCTTGCATGCGCATGGTTGGCGCGATCCCGGCTGACAAACGAAAGAAATGCATAAAGTTCACTTAAATCCACATATGACAACATTTTTGCATCGGTATCCGAAATGTTGATGCCGGAAAAAGCATCATCGGAA
>JANYKF010000066.1 GCA_025361665.1 Clostridiaceae bacterium | reverse complement strand
TGAGAGGGCTTCCATCGTGACCCGGTCGTATCGGGAAAGTGAAGGGGAGCATCCGGCCATCCGGCGTGCAAAGGCCTTGCGGGACATTTTCAACCAAATGCCCATTTTCATCCGGGAGGACGAACTCCTCGTCGGCCAGCGGGCATCGATGCTGGCGGGCCGATCCGTATACCCCGAATACAATCTGACCGATTTGAATCATGCATCGACACCACCGGAAATTCGGGAATACTGGAGCGGAAAAACGATCGGGGAAAGGGTCAGAAGGGCTTACCCCGAAAGGCTGCTTCTTGCGGAAAGCGAGATGGCGAGCGGGTTTGTCACGGGCAGCGATAGCGGCTACGGGCATGTCGTCGTTGATTATGAGAAGGCAATCAAAGTTGGCTTTCGTTCCATCATGACACAGGCGGAGCATCTTTTGGCGGAAATGCAAGAGGATCAGGCTGACCAGGATCGGAGGGCTGATAAAGGGATCCAGGCTGGCGGGGATCGAAAGGCTGATCAGGAGATCCAGTCTGTCAACGGACAAAAGAGGGATGATGAAGGCCGTTCTTTTCTGCAGGCTGTCATCCTTTCGTGTCTGGGCATCATGGAGTGGGCCCGGCGATACGCGGCGTTGGCCGATCAGCTGGCGGACTCCTCCCGCAATCCCGAACGGAAGAAAGAACTGCGCAAGATCGCAGAAACCTGTCGGAGGGTTCCGGCGGAACCGGCGAGGGATCTGACCGAAGCCATGCAATCCTTCTGGTTCACGCACATGGCCATGCACATCGAGCAATACGGATGGTCCATTTCCGCCGGGCGGCTGGACCAGTACCTGCATCCCTATTACCAGGGGGATCTGGAATCCGGCGTCCTGAGCCCGGATCAGGCTTGGGAACTGCTCCTGAACCTGTGGGTCAAGTTCATGGAAAATGTCCATGGCGGCGTCAAGGATACGGTTTTCCAGAATCTGACACTGGGCGGTCAGGACATGGAGGGGAAGGATCAGAGCAATGAGCTTTCAAAGATGTGCCTTGAAGCCACGTTGGCGCTTCGCTTCAATCAGCCCGCCTTGTCTGTGAGATGGCATCCCGGCATTGATCCGGATTTTTGGGACCAGGTTCACCGAACCCTCGCGGAGGGCCTTGGACTGCCGGCCCTGTTCAATGACGAAATCATCATTCCCGCGCTGACCACGCACGGAATCGAACGCGAGGATGCCACAGGCTATGCATTGGTAGGCTGTGTCGAGGCAAGCGTGCCGGGGAAACAGCAGGGCATGACCGCCGGGGGTCACATCAATTGCGCGAAAGCGCTGGAACTGGCGCTGAACAACGGCCGTTCCATGATCACGGGCGTTCAAATCGGGCTTCCGACGGGAGAACCGGCTGCCTTCGGTCCGATAGAAGACCTCTGGACCGCTTACGGGGACCAAATCGAATATCTGTGCGGCTTAAATATCCTGGCCACCCATATTTCCGGGGAAATGCAGAAACAGCATGGCTATTGCCCGTTGATGTCATCCCTGCTGGATGACTGCCTTGTCAGGAAAAAGGACATGGTCTATGGCGGGACTCGCTACAATCTTGCGGGTGTAGGGGTTTTCGGCCCTGCCAATGTCTGTGACGGGATGATGGCCATCCGGAAATGGGTGTGTGAAAAGAAGCGGCTGACATGGAAAGAGCTGCAGCAGGTGCTGCTGGACGATTATGAAGGACACGAGGAAGTCAGGCAGTTGTTTGCCGGGAAAACACCCAGGTTCGGCAACGATCTGATGGAGGTGGATGCGTTCCTCAACAAAATCACGGCCGTTCATGCGAATTTTTTCTGGAAGCAGGTCGATTCGCGGAATGGGCGCTATACCTCCGGGGTATGGCCGGTGACGACCCATGTGGGCACGGGAACATGGACTGCCGCGACGCCCGATGGCCGCCACAAGGGTGCGCCTCTCGTCGATGGTGTCGGTGCCTGCCAGGGTGCGGACAGAAACGGTCCCACGGCATTGCTGCAATCCGTGGCGCGCCTTAACAACATGTACCAC
>JANYKF010000211.1 GCA_025361665.1 Clostridiaceae bacterium | reverse complement strand
GATGTCAGCGGAATTCGGATGGACACCTCCATGATCTGCGAAAGAAAACGTGTAGGCCAACCCGCAGTCCGCCGCCAAATCCAATGCGGTTTTCACACGTTCGTCATCGGTTTCCATTCCCATCAGCCCGGCCAGGATCGCCCTGTCGGTCCCGTGTCCCCGGAATGTCGCGGCAAATGATTCATATAACGTGATGTCCGCCTTCACAACCCGTTCTGCGAGGATCTCCCTGGCCATGCCGGCGATGCGCAGCGCACCTGCCGTATGGGAACTGGAAGGTCCAATCATAACGGGTCCGACCATTTCGAAGACATTCACAGACTCACCTCATTTACAGCTCAATTTGATTTTTTCCCATAGAAGCGCTAAATCCGTATGTGTTTATCCCCTATGCGTTATTCCGCACTTCATCCCATCTCTTCCCTGCACGAAATGAAAGCCCGAACAGCAAAATCAAGATCCTCCCGTGTATGGAGCGCGGAAATCTGCACGCGGACCCGGGCTTTCCCCTGAGGGACGACAGGAAAAAAGAAGCCGACGACATATATGCCTTTTTCCAGCATGCGCCATGCCATTTCCTGTGCGGCACTGGCCTCGTACAGCAGAATCGGCACAATGGGATGAATCCCGTCCGGAATATCGAAAGAAGCCTCTATCATTTTTTGCCGGAAATACAGGGTGTTCGCCTCGAGCCGATCCCTTGGGGAGGTATCCGCTGAAATCATGTCAAAGGCCTTGCAGGCCGATGCCGCAATGGCCGGCGCCAACGTGTTTGAAAACAGGTAGGGTCTTGACCGCTGACGCAGCAGGTCCACGATCCGGCGGTTTGCGCATGCATATCCTCCGCTGGCCCCTCCGAGTGCCTTTCCGAATGTCCCGGTCAAAATGTCGATCCTTCCCAAAACACCGCAGTGTTCAGGCGTCCCTTTTCCATGACTGCCGACAAACCCCACTGCATGGCTGTCATCCACCATAACGAGCGCATCGTGCCGTTCAGCCAAATCACAGATTCCTGTCAGGTCAGCAAGCGTCCCGTCCATTGAAAAGACCCCATCTGTGGCAATCAGGCGGATTCGGGCATCCCCTGCCTCCCGCAGGGCTGTTTCCAGTTCTTCCATGCTGTTGTTCGCATACCGGTACCGCCTGGCCTTGCAGAGCCGTACCCCGTCGATGATGCTCGCATGGTTCAGCCTGTCGCTGATAACGGCATCCTCTTCACCCAGTAGGGTTTCGAACAGGCCGGTGTTCGCATCGAAACAGCTTGAATACAGGATGGCGTCCTCCATGCCGAGAAATGTGCTGATTTTCCTCTCCAGTTCCTTGTGGACGGCCTGCGTCCCGCAGATGAAGCGGACGGACGACAATCCATGCCCGTATGCATCATAGCTCTCTTTGGCCGCCTTGATGATTTCCGGGTGGTTCGAAAAACCGAGATAGTTGTTGGCACAGAAGTTCAGGACGTTTTTCCTCCCGATGACGTCAATATGCGTCGATTGCGGGGAAGTGAGGACGCGTTCCTCTTTCCAGAGCCCGTCCATCCTGATTTTTTCACAGCTCAGTTCAAATGACCGGTACGCTGTCTTCATTTGCCTTCCTCCCAGGACAATATCACTTTCCCGCTGTTCCCGCTTCGCATGGCATCGAAGCCCTTCTGGAATTCAGTGAAGTGAAACTTGTGCGTGATAACGGGAGAGATGTCACACCCATTTTTCGCGCAAGTTCGAGCCGGTAGTCGTTCACGTCGGTGATGACGACATACCGGGCCCCGGCAAGACAGTTCCTG
Organism: Clostridiaceae bacterium; assembly: GCA_025361665.1. Lineage (GTDB taxonomy): Bacteria > Bacillota > Clostridia > DSM-8532 > DSM-8532 > JAEWSN01. The sequence goes on along the minus strand of JANYKF010000211.1, from coordinate 310 downwards.
CACCTTCCGCAGACCACATGGCCTTCCGCCGATACGACATCCCCGATGCTGCAGTCATGGACATTGCCGCCTACCGCTTCAACCCGCCCGACGAACTCATGACCGATGATCATGGGAACAGGGATCGTCTTCCGCGCCCATTCATCCCAATTGTAGATATGGACATCCGTCCCGCAGATGGAAGTTTCCAACACTTTGATCAATACGTCGTTGATTCCATATTCTGGCTTCGGCTGTTCTTCAAGCCATAGGCCTTCTCTCGCATATTTCTTCACCAAGGCCTGCATAATGCCCTCCATCGATTCGAACA